>JAJYAH010000043.1 GCA_021779635.1 Pseudomonadota bacterium
CGCGCTGCTCGACCGTCTCACGCACCACGTCCAGATCCTGGAGATGAACGGCGAAAGCTACCGCCTGAAGCAATCCCGCGCCCGGCGCCGGAAGGGTATCGAAAAGGCCGGTGACGACCTGCCTCATGACCCTGAGACCGGCGAAATCAACGACAGCTGATACCCACCGCTAAGCAGGCTGCGGATATGAGAACGGCCCCTGCAGGGGCCGTTCTCATATCCGTCACGTCACAATCCAGTGGCCGGTTTTTACGCTGCCACGCCGGCCTGGTTTTGATCCGCCGTTGACAAAGATCTATAATTCCGCTATCGGACTGTTCCGGGTTCTGCTGTTCAAGACGGGCATGGGGGCGCCCTGACGGGCAAAGTTCACGGCAAAAAACCACTCCCTCGCCATTCACAGCGACGACATCCACGCAGCCAACCTCATACCTTCAGAAATCACGGTTTCCGAGGTGCCCACTTTGTCTGCTTATGCTACAGCGCGGGGCGTTTCGTTACTTCGGGCCTGCTTGCGCCAAAGCTTTCACGCCCGCTCTCAAAGCCTTGCCTGTGGGGCCGGTCGGCAGCGCATCGACTAGATGGATTACGTCCGGCACTTTGAAATGTTCGATCCGCTCGCGGCACCATTCCCGAATTGTTTTGGAATCGGCGATTGCGCCTGCTTTGAGGACCACAGCGGCATGCAGAGCCTCGCCGAGCCTCTCATCCGGAACTCCGGCGCACAGAGCCTGCGCGACACCAGGATGTCCGTTCAGAACGATTTCAATTTCCGTCGGCGCAATTTTGTTGCCGCCGCGCGAAATGATCTCTTTGAGGCGGCCAACGATTTCAACTCGGCCGCCGGGGCGCTCGCGCGCTATGTCGCCCGTGCGGAAATAACCGTCGACGAAAGAGTCTGTGGTCAGGTCAGGATTATCAAGATAACCAAGCATGCAGAAGGGTGAACGAATGAGCAGTTCGCCTTCGGCCGCTTCATGCGAGCTGCGCTTCTGTTCGTCGATATGGATGCGATAGGCCACATGCTCCGTTGGACGGCCTATGGTATTCATACCGGCTGCAGCGTCATCTGGGCGCAGGCAAAAATCGCAGGAACCGGTTTCAGTCAATCCATAGAGGTCGTATACGCCCGTGCGAGGCAATTGCCTGGCAATTTCGGTCGACAGACTCGCTCCCAGAGACTCGCCGCCAGTCAGAATTATGCGAAGGTACGGCGCTTGCGTCACCCCGTCAGCAAAAAAAGTTCGCAGCATGGACGGCACGGCGGCAAGCACCGTCGCACCCCCAAGTCGCGTCCTCAACCCCGTGGAGGAAAACTTACCGATGAACTCAAGTCGCGCGCCCGTTTTGAGCGACAGCAACGCCACCCACAGTCCAAAAATGAAAATAAGCTGAAGTGGCAGCACCACCGTATCGTCGGCAGACAAAGAGAGCAGATTCTGCAGTACGTCGAGCTTGGCGGCGAATCGATCATGGCCGATGACAACTCCCTTCGGCTTGCCGGTGGAGCCTGAAGTAAAAACGATCAAAGCTGCTCCGTTCAGCAACACGCGTTCCTCTGGGGGGGTATCGGCGATAAGCTGCAGAGCGTCCCCCGTCACATGAAACCGCGCGCGCGTCTGAGCGCGGACCGCAGCGCGCGTGGCCTCGGCAGCAGACGCATGAAGAGGAACCGCAACGCCGCCCGCCTGCCAGATACCGAACAACATAGCGAGATCGGCGGCGCGGTTGGCCACCGACAGATGGATGGGCTCGTTGGGCGTAATGCCCGCAGCACGCAGATTCGTGGCTATTCCCGCGGCGGCTTTTACAATGTCTGCATGACTCCACGCTCGGCCAGAGCCATCGTGCACCGTTCCTTCCGGCGTGGCGGAGAGAAGACGGCAAAGCGATCCCCATGCGGGTAGCATCTCATCCCCTCGATCAGGCGCGTGGCAGAAAGCGGGCGTCGCGCCAGGCGATAGCGGCCTTAAGCCCTTCACGGCGCGCGATGTCCATGAAGGCAATTTTGTCCTTGGACCCCGCACCTTCGATGGCAAGATCGATTTCCAGCGCGCTCTCCAGCGCAAGCAGCAGGCCCTGCGCCTCGAGCGCGCGGTTGAGTGCACGCTTGGTTTGCGCGACGAGGCCGGGATCGATGGCGGCGATGTGGCGAGCAATGCGCAAGACTTCCTCGTCGAGTGCCTCGGGGGCAACAACACGGTTGATCATACCAATCTCAGCCGCGCGTCGGGCTAGCACGCGATCTTCGCCAAGCAGAATGATCTCCTTGGCGATCTTTGGTCCGACGATCCAGGGCAACAGCATCACCACTATGCCGGCGCCGAATTTCAACTCTGGTTCTCCGAAAAAAGCGTCCTCCGCAGCAACCGTCATGTCGCAGGCAAGCGCCAGTTCGCAGGCTCCCGCAAGGCAGGGCCCTCTCACGGCAGCGATCGTTGGCTTGGAAAAGTGCCAGAAGCGCATCACGGTGTCGAAGTCCTTGCGCAACATTGGCCGCCAGGCATCGACGCCGACTGGCCGCGCCTCCATTTGCGCCTTCAAATCGAATCCTGAGGAAAATGCGGTACCTGCCCCCCGCACGATGACGACCTTGACCGTGGCATCTGCCTCTGCGGCGTCCATCGCGGTGCAGATCTCGTCCAACATCTCCTGGTCGAGTGCATTGGTGCGCTCTGGCCTGTTCAAGGTTATACGAACTGCCCCGTCCAGCATCTCGTAGATGATTTTCGAAAACGTCATGAATACCTCACTGATACGTTATCGGCGCCCACCTGCCATAGCCGTGGCCTCCGGGCGGCGTCTGAGACGAAGCATGGCCAATACACCGAGGAAAGGCGCAACGGCGAGCAGCGAGAAGGCATAACGCCAGCTTAGCAAGTCGACGGCATAAGGAAGCAGGTGAATACTTATGAGAGTTATGAGGAAGCCCATGCAAGTCTGCACTGTCAGCATGGTGCCGACCAGCGTGCGGTCGGACAACTCTGTCACTGCCGCGGAGAATTGCGCGGAATCCGAGATCACGCTGACGCCCCACAGGAGCGCGACCGGCATCAGCAGCCATGGCGGACCACCGAAGAGGAAACCGATACCTGCGGCACAAATCCCGCTTACCGCCATAGAAACAGCCGTCACCAATGTGCGCCCCAATCGATCCGCGACATAGCCGCCGACGAACGCGCCGAGTGCGCCGATACCAACCACAGCGAACGTAGCGAGGCGTGGATCAAAGGGAGGTCGGCTGCTGTATCGTGTCGAAAAACTTGCGGCGAAAAAGACGCCGATCCACGCCCACATGGCGTAGAGCTCCCACATATGGCCGAAATAGCCGAAGTTTGCCAAGCGCAGCGCCGGCTGGCGGAAGGCTTCCAGTGCGTTGGCAAGACGCAGCGGCGGCGCTTTCGCATGGTTCGGGCCGACCTTGGCGAAGCGAATGAGAACGGCAGCCGCCAGTGCGCTTGCCGCCGCACTGGCGACAGGCACCCGCCAGTAGAGTCCTCCAGCGGCCGCCATTGCATGAGGAGCCGCCGATCCCAGGGTGAGTGCTGCGACCAGCATGCCGATGAGGAGGCCGAGATCGCCCTCGGCCCAGGTGGCCGCGAGCTTCATGCCGACAGGATAGACGCCTGCCATGCACATTCCGGCAACAAAACGCAGCAGAGGAACGGCGGGATGGGACGGCCGGACCAGGAGAATCCCCCCGTTGGCGATGGCCGCCACGAAAGCGGAGGCCGAGAACAACATCCTGAGATCGATCCGGTCGGCAAGTGACAGAAGCGCGCTCGTGAGGGTGCCGGCGACGAATCCGGCCTGAACAGAACTGGTGAGCAGAGCTTCCTGAAACGGCGACAGGTTCCATTGCGACCGTATCGAACCGAGAGAGGCCGTCGTAGCAAACCAAGTCGCCATGGCCGCCACTTCGGCGAGCATGAGAATGGTCAGCGATAGAGCCCTGCCGCGCGTACGCGTTGCCTGCTGCATCGGCGCCGGCACGTCACCCGGCCTTCTTGAGCATCGGGCAGACATCCGTCGCCATCGGACGAAAAGCTTCATCGCCAGGGATCGTGGCGATGAGCTTCAGGTAGTCGTAAGGCTCTTTCGATTCGGCGGGTGACTTCACTTGCCAAAGATACATGTCGTGGATGGTGCGCCCGTCCGCGCGGATGCGGCCTGTTCCGAAGAGCGGGTCGTCGGTAGACATCTCCTTCATCTTCGCCACGACCAGGGCGCCATCTCGCGCCTTTGTCTTGTCCATCGCGGCTATGGCTTTCATCCAATGCAATGTGGCGGCATAGGAGCCCGCCTGGTTCATGGTCGGCATCCGGCCGTTGTTACGAGCGCCGAATGCCTTGCCGAAGGCGCGCGTGCCTTCGTTGAGGTTCCAGTAGAAGGCGTTGGTCAGCATCAGCCCTTGAGCGGTCTTGAGGCCGATGGCGTGGATGTCCGACAGAAAGATGAGCAGGCTCACCAAAGTCTGCGACTGGGACAGGTCGAATTCGGCGGCCTGTTTCACCGAGTTGATCGTGTCGCCGCCAGAATTGGCGAGCGCGACCACCTTCGCCCCGCTGGCCTTGGCCTGCATAATGAACGAGGAGAAGTCGGAAGTCTGGAACGGCGCAAGCGCGTGACCGAGAACATGGCCGCCATTCGCCGTGACCACCTCGGCGGCGTCGCGTTCGAGAGCGTGGCCGAAGGCGTAATCCGCCGTCAAGAAATACCAGGTCGTCCCACCCTGCTTGATCATGGCGCGGGCGGTGCCGTTGGCAAGCGCCCAGGTGTCGTAGGTCCAGTGCACCGTGTTTGGCGAGCAGTTCTTACCGGTGAGGTCTGAGGTGCCGGCACCAGCGACGAGCAGAACCTTATCCTTGTCGCGGGTTACCTCGGCGACGGCGAGCGCCACGGACGAGGTGGGCACGTCGACGATGGCATCGACCTTATCGATATCGTACCAGCGCCGGGCGATAGAGGAGCCAATGTCTGCCTTATTTTGGTGATCGGCCGAAAGAACTTCGACCTTGAAGCCATGCGTTTCGGGCTTGAAGTCCTCCACCGCCATCTGAGTCGCCGCGACGGAACCGGGACCGTCGATATCCGCGTAGAGACCCGATTGATCGTTGAGTACACCGATGCGGAATAGGGGAAGATCTTCAGCATGGGCCGTAACTATGCATGACAGCATGATCGCCGCTGCAATGGCAGCTCGCATCGTTCTCTCCCTGGCATTATCTTCCGGCCCTTGTTGTCGGAGCCGTTTAGTTCGGTAGCGATGCAGAAATGTAAGATCATCTTTCTTTATTTGTCAAACAAATATTTTTTGGTTGATTTAATGGCGCCATTCTGAGAGCAAGGAGCTAGAACCCGATTCCGGATCAAAGAGATGAAACCGACTTATGGCCAGATCGTCACCACCAGCGTGGCAAGCCAGATCGCTGACCAGCTTCAGCAAGCGATCGTGGATGGGCGCCTCAAGGTAAACGAACGCTTGCCCACCGAGGAAGGTCTGGCTGCGCAGTTCGGCGTGTCGCGGCCGACGGTGCGCGAAGCGCTGAAGCGCCTGGCGGCACGTCACCTCATTCGATCCCGGCGCGGGCCGGCGGGCGGCACATTCGTCACCGACCCGTCTCCGGAGGATCTCGCATTGAGCATGGGCACGTCGGTTACCCTGCTGGTCGCGAGCGGCGGCGTTACCCTCGACGATATGGCAACGGCCCGGCTAGAGATGGAAGCGGTCTGCTGCCGTCTAGCCGCGCGGAACCGTACAGAAGAACATCTAACCGCGCTCAAGGCGGAAATTGCTATGCAGCGCGATGCAGCCATCTCTGACGAAGATTTCTGCGCCTCCGATGTACGCTTCCACCGTACTATCATCAGCGCAGCGGGCAACCGTCTGTTGCGTTTCCTGATGAACGCGGCGGTTGAAGCGCTCATGCCGGTCAGTAATATGATTATCTTCCGGGTTCGGGACCGCAAGGAGATCGTCGCCTACCATGAACGCATGCTGACGGCGCTCGCCAGGCGCGATGCCAAGGCGGCAGTCGAGGCCCTCGGCGAACTCGTTCACTACATTCGTGCTCAGTATGCTAAGGCCGAAGAAGCCCGCAAAGCGCGGCGCGGGTGACTCGGGTGGCGTGATCGAATCGTTCCTTGCGAGTGAACCAAAACACTTCCATAGGAATAGTAAAAGGAAACGCCGAATGAGCAACAATACCTTCCGCGCCCTCGTGGCACGCAAATCGGAAACGGGACAGACCATCGCGATCGAGAAGATCACGGAGGCGGACCTGCCTACAGCCGATGTAACAGTGGATATCGAATATTCATCGTTCAACTACAAGGACGGACTTGCGCTAAAGGGCCTCAACCGCATTCTGCGTAGCTTCCCTATCGTGCCGGGAATCGATCTCGCCGGCACCGTGCGGTCGAGTACAAATCCTGAGTTCAAGGCGGGCGACAAGGTAGTACTCACTGGCTGGGGCGTCGGCGAAGGCTGGTCCGGTGGCTTCGCTGAGCGTGCCCGTGTAAAAGGAGAATGGCTGGTGAAGCTGCCAGCTGGGCTTACCACCCGGCAAGCCATGGCCATCGGCACTGCCGGCCTCACCGCCATGCTGTGCGTGGACGCGTTGGAGCATTACCGCATCAATACTGGTGACAACGTGCTCGTTACCGGCGCGGCTGGCGGCGTCGGCAGCGTTGCTGTTCGTCTGCTCTCGCGCCTTGGCTACCGCGTCAGCGCCCTCACTGGCCGGCGCAGCGAGGATGCCTTTCTGAAGGACCTCGGCGCGGCGGAAATTGTCGACAGAGAGACTTATGCGGCGCCCGGCAAGCCACTGCAAGCTGAACGTTGGCATGGTGCGGTCGACACGGTGGGTGGGCACATTCTCGCCAACGTGCTCGCGGCAATGGCCTATGGGAGCCCGGTCGCGGCGTGTGGGCTTGCCGCAGCCACTGAGCTACCCACGACGGTCTTCCCCTTCATCCTACGAAATATCGCGCTGCTCGGGGTCGATTCGGTAAACTGCCCAAGAGAGCGTCGCCAAAAAGCCTGGACGCGGCTCGCGGGCCTGCTCGAAGAATCCGACTTCGCTCTTGTTACCTGCGAGGCCGACCTTGAGGATCTGCCGGCGCTTGCAGACAATATTCTTGCTGGCCGCGTGCGCGGGCGCACGATCGTCCGGCTCGGGTATCAGTCTCGGTAAGAGAGCCTCCGGGTTTCATACCGGGCGCGGCTACCTGGGCAGTTACGACTCAACAATTTCTCCCCGATCGACAGTGCTTTCGCCAATGCCGTAGCGGTGTCGCGCAATGCCGACAGCCGATCTTCGAGTTGGTCGTTCATGATTCGCTGCAGCGGGCCGGTAATACCGACCGAGTGGTAGACCGCGCCATCGACGAGCACGACCGGGACAGCAATCGCGGCAAGCCCCTCGTCGATTTCGCCGATGCAGGTGGCGTAGCCGCGGCGCCGCACCGCGGCGAATTCCTGTTCGATGAAAGCGCGATCGTTGCGGGTGTTGACAGTCAGGATCGGGAGTGGGTGCGACACGGCTTGCGCGATCAGCGCCTCGCTCTGGTGGGCCATGATCGCTTTGCCGGTCGCCGCGGCATTGATTGGCATCTCGATGCCGGGCTGCACGTAGCTGCGCCAGCGCACGTCCGGAGACTGCGAGACGGCGACGACGACGCGGGTGCCGATCAACCGTGTCAGATAGCAGGTTTCGCTCGTTCGTTCGCTTAGCTGTTGCAAATGCGGGCGGGCGAGGGGCACGAGCCAACCGTCGTCGGCGGTCGCGTGCAGCAGCCGCATCAGCCGCTCACCGAGATGATATGCGCGGCCGCCGACGCCGTCCTTTGCAAGACCCGCGCGCACTAGTCCTTTCAGCAAGCGATGCGCGGTGGTTTTAGGGAGATCCAGAAGCGACGACACATCGGCGAGCGTCAATGCGCCCGGAAATGCCGCCACGAGTTCGAGAACCTGTATGTAGCGGCCGAGCGGGCTGCTGGCGCCGTCGTCTTCTGTTGTCTTCATAGCGGCCATTTGTGCGGCAGGACAAAATTTGATGCAGCCCTATCTAAGCCCGCGGTTTGACTCGCCATAGGTCATAGATTAGCATATACATATTCCGGAACATAATTCCGGAAAACGGCGCGATCGTCAAGGAAAAAATATCGCATCCTTTGCCCCTGAGGGGCTGAGGAATTCGCAACAATGTTTTTGCGTCGGGGGACCAAATGCAGCTAACGAGACAGGATTTCCTGAAGGGCGTGCTGGCGGCATCGGTGCTGCCGTGGGGAGCGCCAGCTCGCGCCCAACAGAAGGGTCCGATCCTGATCGGCGCCACGGTGCCGATGACCGGACCGCTTTCGCTGACCGGCAAGCAGTATTACAATTCGCTGATACTGGCGGAGAACGATATCAACAAGGCTGGCGGCATTGGCGGCCGTCCCATCAAGATCGCGTTCGAGGACACCCAGGCTTCGAACAGCACCGCCGTCAACGCATTCATGAAGCTGGCGCAGGAAACCAAGCCCTCGTTCTTCTTCCTGTCGAGCTATTCCACCCAGAATCTTGCGGTTTCTCCCGAACTCGCGAAGATGCAGATCCCGGCGATGTACGCCGGCGGCGCCGACACCGTGGCGGACGCCGGCAATCCATGGCTGTTTCGCGTCCGACCCGCCGACAGCGTCTCCGCCGAGGGCATGGTGGAGTGCGCGGTGGAGATCCTGAAAGCGAAGAAACCAGGTATCCTCTACATCCAGAACGATTTCGGTCAGGGCGGCGCGCGGACCGCGGCAAAGCGCTTCGAGGCCGCTGGCATCGCGGTGGCCGGGACGGAAGCCTATGGCCAGAGCGACAAGGATTTCTCGGCGCAGATGCTGAGCCTGCGCGGCAAGGGCGCCGACGCCATCCTGGTCTTCGACTATCCACAGGATGGCGCACTGGTGCTGCGGCAGGCCAAGATGCTCGGCCTCAAGATGCCGTTCGTCACTTCGTCGGCGGCACTGGTGCCGGCCGCCCTGCAGCTGTTGTCGCCCGCGGATCTCGACGGGGTCTGGGGGGTGGTGGATGTCTTCATGGATCCGAACGTCGGCGGACGGATGCAGGACTTCATCACGCGCTACAAAGCGAAGTTCGGCACCGATCCCGATCCTTACGGTCTTTCCTATTACGACGGCGCGATGCTGATGGCCGAGGGCATGCGCAAGGTCGGCACCGACGCGAAGGCGCTGCGCGAGTGGCTTGCGGCGGTCAAGGACTGGCAGGGAATCGGCCACGTCTATTCCTATGACGCCAAGGGCAACGGCGTGTTCGATCTGGCAGTGGTGAAAGCCAAGCCCGGCACAAAGACTCTCGAATTGGTCAAGGCCGTCAAGCTGAACTGATTGGGCCACAGATCACAGCGTGCGACCGCGTGATCGGATTGTTCCGTTCACTGGCCGGACAGTAGGACAAGGCAACACGCGAAGACAGCATGGCGGATTTCATACAGCTGTTCATCAACGGCCTCGCGATCGGCAGCGTCTATGCGCTCGCCGCTATCGGCTTCGTCATCGTCTATTCGGCAACCGGCGTGGTGAATTTCGCGGTCGGCCAGTTCGTGATGTTCGGCACGTTCGCAGGCGTCGCCATGCTCATCAACGCGGGGTTACCATGGCCGCTCGGCTACGGCGCGTCGCTTGCCGTCATGGCGCTGTTCGGCGCGCTGTTTTTCCTTATTCTCTATCTGCCGCTGCGCAAACGCCCGGTGGTGACCATCATCATCGGGACGGTGGCCGCCGGAATCACGATGCAGAACGCTGCCCTGCTTGCGTTCGGATCGTGGCCCTTCCGGCTCCTGTCGCCGCTCGCAGACGTGACGCTGGTGATCGGGGGCGCGATCATCTCCGCGCACGTGCTGGCGGTGGTGGTGGTTACGGCCGTCATGGTGGGCCTGTTGTGGCTGTTGTTCTATCGCACCTCGCTCGGCATCGGCATGCGCGCGGTGGCACAGGATATCCAGGCCGCCCGCCTGATGGGGCTCAAGGTCAATCGCCTGCTGGCGCTGTCCTGGATCCTCGCCGCGCTGCTTGCGGGCATCGCCGGCCTCATGCTCGGGCCGATGTGGTTTGCGGACGTGAGCATGGGCGATCCGATTGCGCTCAAAGCCTTTGCCGCGACCATCATCGGCGGCTTCGGCAGCCTGCCAGGCGCCATTGTCGGCGGCCTGTTCGTCGGCCTCACCGAGGTGCTCGGCGCCTCCTACATCTCTTCCGCCTACAAGGATCTGATTTCCTTCGGCGTCATGATCCTGTTCCTTTTGGTGCGCCCCCAGGGCGTGTTCGGCGAACGCGTGCAGGACAGAGGCTGATCCACGATGATGCGTTTTCCCCTGATGCTCGCTGTGGTCGTCCTGATCGTCGGGCTACTGTCATCTTTCATCCTTTCCGACTATCATCTGCGGCTGCTCAACCTTGCGGTGATCTCCGCGATCGCGGTGATCGGGCTCAACTTCGCATTCGGCTATGCCGGGCTGATCTCGCTAGGTCATGCGGCCTTCGTTGGTATGGGCGCTTATGCCTTGGCGATCCTGACCACGCGTCTCGGCTGGTCGCCGTGGCTTGCGATCCCGGTGGCCATCGGCGCCACCGCCATCTTCGCCGCCGTAATCGGATTTCCGCTGCTGCGGCTGAAGGGACATTATTTCGCGCTCGCGACCCTCGGGCTCAATGTCGCCTTCTATATCGTCGCCGCCAACTGGATCGAACTGACCGGCGGCACCAACGGAATGTCCCGCATTCCAGAGCTTTCACTCGTAGGCCATGCGTTGTCGGACGAACGCAGCTATCTGTGGTTTGCGCTCGTCGTCCTCGCGGTGATCGCGGCACTCGCCGCCGTCATCCACGGTTCACGGCATGGTCGTGCGATGATCGCGGTTCGTGATGACGAGACCGCTGCGGCGATGAGCGGGATCGACGTCACCGGCGTGAAGATGTCCGCCTTTATTCTGTCGGCGGTCTGCGCCGCAGTCGCCGGCTGCCTGTTCGCGTGCCACACACGGTTCGTCGCGCCCGAAGATTTCAACTATGCCCACTCCATCACTTATCTCGCGATGCTGATCGTCGGCGGCGAGGGCACGATCGCCGGCACAATCCTCGGCGCCGTGGTGCTGACGTTTCTCCCCGAATGGCTGCGTTTCCTGGGCTCCGCCTATCTTGCCTTCTTCGGCGTGATGGTGCTTTCAATCCTGGTGTTCCTGCCATCGGGTCTCGCAGGCCTTTGGCGCCGCCGAAGGCCGGCGGCGGCACCAAAGCGGCACGCGGCTGGACGCGGAAGCGGTATCTGTCGCCGTCTCCTCGGCTATCCCTGAGGAAGGACGCCCATGAACCTGCTTCAGGTGCGCGGGATCAGCAAGCGCTACGGCGGAGTGCAGGCGCTGTCGGAGATAGACTTCACAGTCGCCGCGGGCGAATTCGTCGCGGTCATCGGCCCGAACGGTGCCGGCAAGTCGACGCTGCTCAATGTGCTGACCGGGCTCGCGCTGCCAGACGTCGGCGCGGTGCTGCTCGGCGGCAAGGAGATCACGCGCATGGCCACCCACAGGCGCGTTCGCGCTGGCCTCGGCCGCACGTTCCAGCACGGGCGCACGTTCGCGCGGCTGAGCGTGCTGGAAAACGTGATGACCGGCGCCGCCATCCAGGGCGGTCTCGGCGAGTCGGCGCTGCGAGACACCGCCATGGCGGTGCTCGAGCGGATGGGGCTTGTGGACGTCGCAAACCAGGCGATCGGCTCATTGTCCTACGGTCAGCGCCGCATGGTCGAATTGTGCCGGGCGCTCGCCTGCGGGCCGAGCGTTCTTTTACTCGACGAGCCGGCGGCCGGACTGAACTCGGCGGAGGTCGAACAATTGATCGACAGACTCTCAGACCTGCGGGCGAAACATCAGCTCGCGATCGTCCTGATCGAGCACAACATGGGCATGGTGATGCGGCTTGCGGAGCGCATCGTCGTGCTGAACTTCGGATGCAAGATCGCCGAAGGAACGCCGGCGCAGGTGCAGGCCGATCCGGCAGTGCTGTCGGCTTATCTTGGCGAGGGGTACGCGCATGCTCGCCTGTAACGATCTGTTCGTCGCGCATGGCGATATCGTCGCTCTGCACGGCGTGACGCTCTCGATCCACGCCGGCGAGACCGTGGCCCTGATCGGCGCCAACGGCGCCGGCAAGACCACGCTGCTGCACACGATTTCTGGCCTCAACCCAGTCCGTTCCGGCAACATCGTGTTCGACGGCAAGTCGCTCTCGCGGGTATCGAGCGACCGGCGCGTCGCGCTCGGCATCGCTCAGGCACCCGAAGGCCGCCGGATTTTTCCAGGGTTGACGGTGGAAGAAAACCTGACGCTGGCCACGGCCTGCTGGCGTCGCTTCCGCGAGTCGATGGCGGGCGACCTCGATCGCGTGTTCGATCTGTTTCCTCGGCTAAAGGAGAGACGACGACAGCTCGGCTGGTCGCTGTCCGGCGGCGAGCAGCAGATGCTCGCGATCGGCCGGGCGCTGATGGCGCGGCCGCGCCTGCTTCTGCTCGACGAGCCGTCGCTCGGGTTGGCGCCACGGCTTGCGGAAGAAGTGTACGAGCGCGTCAAGCGGATCGGTGAGACCGGACTGACCATCCTCGTGGTGGAGCAGAACACGGTTCTGGCGCTCGCCGTCGCCGACCGCGCCTACGTGTTGGAAAGCGGACGCATCGTGCTGGAAGGAGCCGCCGAGGAGCTCAGGCAGAATGCCCGCGTCCGAGAGGCCTATTTCGGTCGCTGACCAATCGGTACAAGGAGACAACGACAATGTATCCCGATACGACATCGAAATCGAAGGCGCTGCACGACCGTGCGCTAGCGAGCCTGCCTGGCGGCAACACGCGCACTACCGTTTTCATGAAGCCGTATCCGATCTATGCAGCGCGGGGTCAGGGCTGTCGGGTCTGGGACGCGGACGGCAACGAATTCATCGATTGCATTAATAATTTCACTTCTCTGATCCACGGTCATGCTCATCCGGTGCTCATCGAAGCTGCCACGCGACAGCTTGCGATCGGCTCCGCATTCGGCATGCCGACCGAGTCCGAAATCGATCTAGCCGAACTGCTCACCAAGCGCCTGCCCTCGGTCGATCAGGTACGGTTTGCCAATTCCGGCACCGAAGCCGTGATGATGGCGTTGAAAGCGGCGCGCGCATTCACCGGGCGGCCGAAGATCGCCAAGTGTGAAGGCGCCTATCATGGATCCTACGACTATGCGGAGGTGAGTCTCGATCCGACACCCGCGGCGTGGGGCGCCAATGCGCCGGTCTCGGTCGCCTATGCGAAGGGGACGCCGGACAACGTCCTCTCCGATGTGGTCACGATCCCCTTCAACGACATCGAAGGCGCGGTTAGCCTGATCCGGGAGCATGGCGGCGAACTCGCCTGCGTGCTGGTCGACCCGATGCCGAACCGGGCCGGTCTCGTGCCCGCCGACAAGGCCTATCTCGAAGCGCTGCGCGACGTCACGCGTGAGGTGGGCGCGCTGCTGGTTTTCGACGAAGTCATCACATTTCGCTTGGGCTATCACGGCGCGCAGGGACTTTGGGGCATCGATCCCGATCTGACCACACTCGGCAAGATCATCGGCGGCGGATTTCCGGTCGGCGCGATCTCTGGCCGCCGCGAGGTCATGGCCGTGTTCGATCCTTCGCATGGCAAGCCGGCGCTGCCGCATGGCGGCACTTTCTCCGCTAACCCCGTCACAATGCGTGCGGGACTTGCGGGAATGCAACTGCTCGACGAGGCGGCGTTCGCACGGCTCGATGCCATCGGCGAGGTGGTGCGCACAGGCATTAACGATGCTTTCCGGCGCCACGACGTGCCTGGCAGAACGGTGGGACTTGGTTCGCTTTTGAAGATTCATTTCGCTGGGCATCCGATCCGCGACTATCGCTCGGCCTACCTGACCGAGCGGGAGACAAAGCGGCAGTCGGCGTTCAATCTCGGGCTGCTCAATCGCGGCGTAATCGCCGCCGGTTATGGACTAATGGCGCTTTCGACGCCGATGACCGATGCCGACGTCGATGTGATCGTCGCGGCTGCGTCGGATGCGCTCGCGGAGGTCGCGGCCAAGGCCTGACGGAGTTTCTATCGTTTCGATCACAGCGCGTCGTCGAATTTCGTGGGAGCGGATTCTGCGGCGACTGGTTCACGTCTTTGCAAGAAGGTATCAGATGTCCAGCATAGTCGATCCCATCACGCGGTCCGTTGTCGAACACCGTTTGAGCTCGATCGTGACCGAAATGGGCGAAGCCATGCTTCGCACATCCTACTCGCAGATTCTCAACTCCAGCCGCGACTTTTCGCTGGCGATCTGCGACGTGCGGGGCCGGCTGATCGCGCAGGCCGATCACATTCCGGTTCACGTCGGTGCGCTGCCGTGGGCGACGCTTGCCGTCGAGCAGCGGTTCGGCGAGGTCGCGCCGGGCGACGTCGTGCTGATGAACGACCCCTATCACGGCGGCAGCCACCTGCCGGACCTGACGGCGTTCGTGCCAGTGTTCGACGGCGGGCGCCGGCTGTTCTGGAGCATCGTCCGGGCGCACCAGAGCGATATCGGCGGCGCCACACACGGCGCCTACAATCCGAACGCGACCGAGATCTGGCAGGAGGGTCTGCGCGTTCCGCCGATCAAGCTCTACGAGGCCGGCCGCCTGCGCGACGACATCCTCGACATGCTGGCGCTGAACGTCCGCAATCCTTATGACTTCCGCGGCGATCTTGCCGCGATGATCGGGGCGGCGCATCTGGGTGAGCGGCGGATGGCGAAGCTGTTCGCCGAGTTCGGCGCAACAGTGGTCGAGAGCGCGATCGATTCGATCCTCGATGCTGCCGAACAACAGACGCGGGCGGTGGTCTCGACCTGGAAGGATGGGGTGTTCCACGGCGAGGCCTTTCTCGACGATGACGGCCATGGCCGCACCGACATCAGGATTGCGGCCAAGGTCACCAAGCGCGGCAGCGATATCGAGATCGACCTGTCGGATTCGGATCCGCAGACGACGAGCTTCGTCAATTCGTCCTACGCCAACATGCATGCCGCCGTGGTGATGGCGTTCGCCTATCTGATCGACGCCGAGATCCCGAAGAACTCCGGCGCGTTGCGTCCGCTCACCGTGGTAGCGAGGCAAGGCACGATCGTTTGGGCCAGTCCGGGCCGGCCGGTCACGCTGTGCACCAGCCATCCGTCGAACGAGATCGTCGAGGCGATCGTCAAGGCGCTGTCGGCATCTTGTCCCCAGCGCGCTATGGCCGGGTGGAGCCGCCGTTTCCGAATCGCGATCCAGGGCGAAAATCCACGCACCGGACGCAATTTCATTTGGCACATGTTTCAGGCGCGGCCCGGGGGCGGCGCATCGTCGGGGGGCGACGGCTGGTCGTCGATCGGCGAATGGCACACCGTCGGCGGCCTCAAGTTCGGCAGCATCGAGGTGGCCGAAGCACGCTTCCCACTGCACTTCCGCGTTCATGAATTCCGCCCCGATTCAGGCGGGGATGGGCAATTCCGTGGCGGCCTCGGCGTCGCACTCGATTTTATCCTGGAGTCCGATAAGCCCGCGCTTGCCAATACCGCCGGCGAGGGCACCCGCCACGGGGCGTGCGGCATGCTCGGTGGCTGCGATGGCGCCCCGCATCTTTACCGGCTGCTCTCCGCGAACCGTCCGCCTCGGGTGCTGCGCACCAAAGAGATCGGCATCGAAATCCAGCCCGGCGATTGTCTCGAAATCCGGTCGGCGGGCGGCGGCGGATGGGGGCCACCCGCCAAGCGCGCGCCGCAGGCCCGCCGACGCGATCGTGAGCAGGGGCTCGTCACCAGTGACGCAACGACAGAGCAGGCACTTTGAGCATGTTGACCATCGGCATTGATGTCGGAGGCACCTTCACGGATCTGGTTGCCATCGACGCGACCGGACGCACCATGTTCGCGAAGTCGCCGTCGACACCATCGGACCAGTCGATCGGCGTGATGGCCGGCCTCGACGAACTCGCATCGCGCCTGCAGATGTCGCGCGCCGAGATGCTGGCGAAGACGCAGCGGCTGGTGCACGGGACGACGGTCGCGACCAATGCTCTGCTCGAGCGCAAGGGCGCGAAGGTCGCGCTGCTGACGACCGAAGGGCATCGCGACGTCATCGAGATGCGGGAAGGTCTGAAGGGAAACCGCTACGACCTGCGCTCGCCGCCACCGGAGCCATTGGTGCCTCGCGAGCTCCGCTTCGGCGTGCGCGAGCGTCTGCGGCCGAACGGCGAGGTGCTTGTCCCACTCGATGACCAGTCACTCGGCGATGCCATCACAGCCATCCGCAAGGCGGAGGTGAATTCGGTCGCGGTGTGTTTCCTCCATGCGTATCGCAATCCGGCCCATGAGATCGCGGCGGTGGAACGGCTGTCGCGCGAATTGCCCGGCGTCGCGCTCTCGCGTTCGAGCGACGTGCTGCCGCAGATCAAGGAGTATGAGCGCGTCTCGACAACCATCGTGAACGCCTATGTGGGGCCCACGGTCCGCCACTATCTCGGCGGTCTGGAACGGCGCCTCGCGGAGGCGGGCTTCAAGGGCAGCCTGTTCATTATCCTGTCGCATGGAGGCATCGCGCCCGTCGAGGAAGCCTCGCGGCTTGCGGCGGCAACGGTGCTGTCAGGTCCCGCAGGTGGCGTTTCTGGCGCACGTCGCTGCGCCGAGCTGCTCGGCATTCCGGATTTGGTGCCGTTCGATATGGGCGGAACGAGCACGGATATCTCCCTCATCGCCGACAGGCGCGCGTCGCTCTCCGCGGACGGCGGACTGGCCGATCAGCGCATCGCGCTGCGCAGCCTCGATATCGCCAGCATCGCGGCCGGAGGCGGCTCGATCGCCAGTGCTGACGCCGGCGGCATTTTCCGTGTCGGACCGGAAAGCGCAGGCTCAGTGCCGGGCCCAGCCTGCTACGGCAACGGCGGCCTCGCCGCGACCGTGACCGACGCTAATGTCATCCTCGGCTACCTTGATGCGAAGGCCTTCATGGGCGGTCGGCGGCCGCTGGACCAGGCGGCCGCCGACGCGGCCATCGATCGGCTCGCCGCATCGCTGAAGCTGTCGCGCGCGGAGACTGCCGCGGGAATCTATCGGTTGGTCAATATGAAGATGGCGGACGGCATCCGTCTGATGACGCTGCGGCGCGGCGTCGATCCGCGGCGGTTCGCGCTATTGAGCTTCGGCGGCGCCGCCGGGCTGCATGCCGCCGAGGTCGCGCGCGAGCTCGAGATCAAGCGCATCATCGTGCCCACCGCGGCCTCAGTGCTGTCCGCATGGGGCATGCTGACGAGCGATTTGCGCTATGAGGTCAGCAGGACGCATTTCGAAACCGGTCTGCGCACCACCGCGAGCGATGTGCGCGATATCTTCGCCGAACTGGAACGGCACGCGGTCGGCCGCCTGCGGACCTGGTTCGATGGACCGATCGCGACCGAGCACTCGGCGGAGATGCGCTACGGCGAGCAGGTGTTCGAAATCGACGTGCCGCTGAACGATGTGGAATGGAGTGCGTCCTCGCTGATCGAACAGATCGAGGAGCGATTTCATCGCCGCCACGAAGAGCTTTACACTTATGCATCGCGCGACCAGGAGGTCGTCTTCGTCAACGCGCGCGTCGCCGCGGTCGGCACGGTCGCCCGCACCGGCGAGGGCCCGAAGCCCGCGGCGTCCGGCGCCGCCTGCACGCCGTGCGCCACGAGGCAAGCCTTCTTCGGCGCCTGGCGCGAGGTGCCCATCTATGCCCTCAACGACCTGAAGCCGGGCCATACGCTGGAGGGGCCTGCAATCCTCGAAGCCGAGACCACGACCGTGGTCGTGAATACCGGCGATCGCATCGTCGTCAACCAGATCGGCTGGCTCGATATTCGGTTGGCCTAGACCAGATGTTCGCCTGAGATAGGGGCGGCCCGTCTCACAGTATGCGGGATCAATTCGGCGCGTTGGACGCGCTGATGCGCGCGTTTGGCGTCTATCGTTTCTCCGACCAAGTGGATCGCCATTAGATTATCACGCATTTCAGATGCGCGAGAATACCAAATCAGCGTCGAGATACGAGGATCTTCCCGCATCTGAAATGCGTGATAATTTGAGCGCGCGCAGCCAAAGCTGAGCTGCCCCTGGTTACAGCGAGGAATTTGGACCAGTTTTGCTTCAGCGCAACCCGGTCGGCTCCGGCTCGGCGGCCTCGGCTTTGTGGCCACCCTGGACCACGGCGCGCATGGCAACCCGTGCCCCTCGCACGACGGCGTCGAGATGGGCCATGGCCTCAGCGAGGGTGGTGTAATCGAATGCGCGGCGCTCGACGGGGGTCAGGGGCGGCAACGGGGGCGGCGCAATTTCGGCCTCTTCCTCCTCGATGGCTTGGCGGGGGCGGCCGCGGCCGCGGTTCGGATCGGGCCGATAGGGCGGGCGCACCACCTCGCGCAGCGGCGCCAGGCCCTTGAGCCCGAACAGCCGCCGCTTC
>JAJYAH010000671.1 GCA_021779635.1 Pseudomonadota bacterium
TCTATCGAAGCGGTGCGGCAACTGCGCGGCGAGGCGCATCCGAAGGTGCAGGTGCCGAACTGCGATCTTGC
The DNA here is from genome assembly GCA_021779635.1 of Pseudomonadota bacterium. The sequence goes on from JAJYAH010000671.1 coordinate 72, forward strand.
CGTCGCCCATGGTACCGGCGGACTGCTCGGCGTGCGTCACGCCGCCTCAACCTGCATTCTGGAGCGTGTGTGATGGCCGATGCCAAGAAAGAAGCCAAGAAATATCCGGCGCCGCAAGGCAATCCCGAAACCAAGCCATTCTGGGACGCCGCCGCCCAGGGCAAATTCCTGATCAAGCGCTGCACCGCCTGCGGCGAGCCGCATTATTTTCCGCGTTCGGTCTGCCCGTTTTGCTATTCCGACAAGACGGTGTGGGAAGAAAGCCCGGGCGAGGGCCAGATCTATACGTTCAGCCTGATGCGCAAATCCGCGACCGGGCCTTACGCGATCGGCTGGGTCACGCTGAAGGAAGGCCCTTCGCTCATGACCAATTTCGTCGACTGCGATCTGGACAAGTTGAAGATCGGCCAGAAGGTCAAGGTGGTGTTCAAGCCGACCGACGGCGCGCCGTTGCCGTTCTTTACGCCGGTGTGAGTTCTTCCCTCTCCCCTTGCGGGAGAGGGCGCAGTCATGAGCCGCTAAAGAAAAACAAAATCGGGAGGAAAATACCGCAATGCCGATCAAGTACGACGAGTTGATGGCGCTGAAAAATCTCGGTCAGAAATACGCCTACACCGATCGCGAGGTGATGCTGTACGCCTATAGCATCGGAATGGGCGCCGACCCGATGGACGAGAAGGAACTGGCCTTCGTCAACGAGGCGGTGGCGACGCCGCGCGCCTTGAAGGTGGTCCCGACCTTTGCTTCGGTCGCGGCATGGGGAGCCGGGCCCGGCGAAATGAATCTCAATCGCCTGATGGTGGTCGACGGCGAGCGCGACATCACCTTTCACAAGCCGCTGGCGGTTAATGCCCACATCGTGGCCGATTCGACCGTTCTCGATGCCTTCGACAAGGGCAAGGACAAGGGGGCGGTGATCCGCCACAAGACGGTGCTGAAGGACGAGAAGGGCGAGCCGTTGGCAACCCTGGTCGCCTCAAGGTTTGCGCGCGGCGATGGCGGGTTCGGCGGGCCTTCCGAAGGTCAGCCTGAACCGCACAAGGTGCCGACCCGTGCGCCGGACAGGTCCATCGATATCCCGACCCGGCCGGATCAGGCGCTGGTCTACCGGCTCTGCGGCGATCGCAATCCGCTGCACTCTGATCCCGAAACCGCCAAGCGCGCCGGCTTCGCCAGGCCGATCCTGCACGGCATGTGCACCTACGGCATTACCTGCCGCGGTGTGTTGCAGACCTATGCCGACTACGACGCTTCCGCCTTCCGGCAGCACGCGGCGCGGTTTTCTTCGCCGGTCTATCCCGGCGAGACCGTGACGATGGATCTGTGGAAGGACGGCAACGTGATTTCGTTCGAAGCCAGGGTGAAGGCACGCAACGTCGCCGTCATCAAGAGCGGCAAGACGGTGCTGGGATAGAGCCTTCGTGCCCCGGACGCAGCGCGGCACATCTTGCTGCGCTGCTGAGCCGGGGCCCACACGCGACAGCAGGAGGTCCCGGCTCTGCGGTGCACCGTAAAGGACGCTGCACCGCATGCGGGACAAGTGAACACGACGGAGACATCCATGGGATTACTCGACGGCAAGGTGGCGCTGATCACCGGAGCGGGCGGCGGGCTTGGGGAGGCCTATGCCAGGCTGTTTGCGCGCGAGGGTGCCGCTGTCGTGGTCAACGACCTCGGCGGTCCCCGTGACGGCAGCGGCGGCGACGCCTCGATGGCGCAGAAAGTTGTCGATGCGATCAAGGCGGCGGGCGGCCGAGCGGTTGCCAACGGCGCCGATATTTCGACCATGGCGGGCGGCCAGTCGGTGTTCGACGATGCCATCAAGCATTTCGGCCGCGCCGACATTCTGGTCAACAATGCGGGCATCCTGCTCGACCAGACCTTTGCCAAGGCGACCGAAGCCGCGTGGGACAAGGTCATGAAGGTGCATCTGAAGGGCACGTTCTGCGTCACCCAGCCGGTGTTCCGCTGGATGCGGGAGAACGGCGGCGGCGTCATCGTCAATACGTCCTCGACATCCGGCCTTATCGGCAATTTCGGCCAGACCAATTATGGCGCGGCCAAGGGCGGCATTTTCGGCCTGACCAACGTACTGGCGATCGAGGGGCGGAAATACAATATCCGGCTGTGGTGCCTCGCGCCGGGCGCGCTGACCCGGATGACCGCCGATTTGCCGCGCTACATTGAAAATCCGAATGCGGCGCTGGGGCCGGACGGCATTGCACCGGCCGTGCTATACATGGTCAGCGATCTATCGGGCGACCAGACCGGCAAAATCCTCGGCGTCTCCGGTCCGCGCGGCGTTCGCGAGATGCGGATGATGGAAAAACCGGGCTGGAAGCCGCCGCATACCGGATGGAAGGCCCAGGATATCGTCGAGCATGCCAGCGAGATTTTCTTTTCCGAGGAAGAGATCAAGATGGGGGCGCGGCGGTTCTAGCTCGCAAGGTTGGGCGCAAGCGAACAGAGGTTCATCATGAAACTCACCCACAAAGCCGCAGGCACCTTCGCCATCGCGCCGACGCCGTTCCACGATGACGGTCGCATCGACGAAAAATCGATTGATCGGCTGACGGATTTCTATGCCGAAGTCGGGTGCGATGGTGTGACCGTCCTCGGTATCCTCGGCGAAGCGCCGAAGCTCGAAGGTTCGGAAGCCGAAGAAGTGGCAAAGCGGTTTATCAAGCGCGCCAAGAACATGCAGATCATCGTCGGCGTCTCCGCGCCGGGATTTGCCGCGATGCGCTCGCTGGCGCGGGCATCGATGGATGCCGGCGCCGCCGGCGTGATGATCGCGCCGCCGCCGCAGCTGCGTACTGATGAGCAGATCACCGGATACTTCAGGCAGGCGGTGGAGGCGATCGGCGACGATATTCCGTGGGTGCTGCAGGACTATCCGTTGACGCTGACGGTGATCATGACACCTTCGGTGATCCGCCGGATCGTGACGGACAATCCATCCTGCGTGATGCTCAAGCATGAGGACTGGCCGGGGCTGGAAAAGATCTCGGCACTTCGCGCCTTCCAGAAGGACGGTTCGCTGCGGCCGCTGTCGATCCTGACCGGCAATGGCGGGCTGTTTCTCGATTTCGAGATGGAACGCGGCGCCGACGGCGCGATGACCGGCTATGCCTTCCCGGAATTGCTGATCGATGTGGTGAGATTGTCGAAAGAGGCCCGCCGCGATGCCGCGCATGATCTGTTCGATGCGCATCTGCCGCTGATCCGTTACGAGCAGCAGCCTGGCGCGGGATTGGCGGTGCGGAAATACGTGCTGCAAAAGCGCGGCGTGATCGCTTCCAGCGCACAACGCAAGCCGGGGTCGAGCCTCACCGCAGCGGCAAGGGCCGAGGTGGATTATCTGCTGTCACGGGTGGCGCGGGTCGACAGGCGCGCGAACCTGAAGCCGAGATCCAGCGCGGCGGGTTAGAAAATTCCTTATCCTTCGAGACGCGGCCAAGAGGCCGCTCCTTGGGATGAGGTCCCTCATGGTGAGGAGGCGCGCGTGCGCCGTCTCGAACCATGAGGAATTCATCAGGAGTTGACCATGTCCGCCGAAGCCGTCGTCCCGCGTCCCGCCTCGACCATCCTCTTGCTGCGCGACGGCGCAGCCGGCGAGATCGAGGTGTTCATGATGGTGCGCCATTATGAGATCGATTTTAACTCCGGCGCACTGGTGTTCCCCGGCGGCAGCGTCGACAAGGGCGATCAGGAGATCATCCAAAATCCCCAACTTTACAGCGGAGGCGAGGGGCTCGACGCGTCTGCCCTGAGTTTCCGGATCGCCGCGATCCGCGAAACGTTTGAGGAAAGCGGGATCCTGCTCGCGCGCCCCCGCGGATCGAAAGCCCTGATCGATGCCAAGCGGGCGAGCGAGATCGAAGCGGCCCATCGCACCGAATTGTGCGAGGGCAAGACGACCTTCCGGAAGGTGCTTACCGACAGCGGAATCCTGTTGGCGCTCGACGAGCTGGTGCCCTATGCGCACTGGATCACGCCGGAGGGCGTGCCGAAGCGGTTCGACACCTGGTTCTTTCTGGCGGCGGCGCCGCCGGAACAGGTCGGCGCGCATGACGGCAAGGAATCCACCGATTCGATCTGGCTGTCGCCGCGCGAAGCGCTGGCCGGTGGCGAGAGCGGGCGGTTCAAATTGCCGTTTCCCACCACGCGCAATTTGATCCGACTTGGCAAGCAGCCGGGCGTCAGAGCCGCGCTCGGTGACGCCGGCGGCAGGCCGATCGTAACGGTGATGCCGGTGGTGACCAAGATCAATGGCGGCCGCCAGCTTCGCATCCCGCTGGAGGCCGGCTATGACGGCGAATTATTTGAAATCAACGCGAGCTGACGCCGACTTCGACACTTCGACGTTTGACGAAATATCAGCGG
>JAJYAH010000672.1 GCA_021779635.1 Pseudomonadota bacterium
GTCGTTGGAAACGGCCAGACGGAATGGGGCCTACCGCTGATCCTCGGCCTTGTCTGCCTGATGGCGATCCAGGCGCTGCTGGCGATCCTATCGGGGCGGATCGGCGCGGCCTTGCGCGCGAAGATAGCGGTGCATATCGCGGCCCGGGGCTTCTGGCATGCGCTGTTCCTGCCGCTCGGCTTTTTCCAGCAGCGCAATGCAGGCGATCTCGTCGCGCGTCTGCGATTGGGGGCGGATGTCGGCGGCGCGGTGGCCGGTCCGCTCGCCAATGTCGTGCCCAACATTGTCGAGATTGCCGTCTATCTCGCCGTCCTGGTCCTGTTCAATCCATGGATCTCACTGACCGCGGCAACCGTTGCCGCGGTCAATTGCGGCGCGCTGTTCCTGCTCTCTTTCCGCATCGAAGAAGCCAACCGCGCGCAGCAGGTGGTCGAGGGCAACGCCGCAGGCATTGCCACAGCCGGATTTGCCGCCCTTTCCGCCTACCGGCTGCATGGCCGCGAGGATCTTCTCAAGGCCCGCCTCATCGCCGCCGAGGACCGCGCGCTGGACGCCGAGCAGCGCATGGGCTGGCTCACCTCGCTCGCCGGTCTCGGGCCGCTGGCGTCCGGCCTCGTCCTCAATGCGGCGGCGCTGATGATCTGCTCCTGGCTCGTGATGGAAGGAGAACTGTCGCTCGGCGGGCTGGTTTCGGTGCAGACGCTCGTCGGGCTTCTCGCGTCTCCGGTTGCCGCCCTTGCGGCCGATCTGACTTCGCTGCAGCGCGCCGCAGGCGCATTGATGCGGGTCGGAGATCTTCTCGACAATCCGACCGAGGCAGGCCTGGCACCGGAGCGGATACGACAGTGTCCACCGGCCATTGAAGGCAGGTTGTCTCTCCGCGGTGTCGGTCATGATTTTGCCGGCGGCGCCAATCTCTTCGAGGGCATCGATCTGGAGGTCGCGCCCGGCGAGATGGTTGCGCTGACGGGCGCTTCCGGATCGGGCAAATCGACGCTTGCACGGATTGCGGCGGGGCTTGTGCCCGTGGCACGCGGATCCGTGCTGCTCGACGGAATCCCGATCGGCGACTGGCCCTGCGATGTGCTGCGAAGCACGCTGCAATACGTACCGCAAAGCTCTGCCGTCTTCACAGGCACCATCGAGCAGAACGTGTCCGTTTGGGACGAGACGATCGATGGCCGGACGGCGGCGGAGGCCGTCGCCACCGTCGGCCTGGAATCCCGCTTCGCCCAAAGCGCGGCCGGCCTGTCCACCCGGGTCGCGTCGGCGAGCGTGGCCTTGAGCGGTGGAGAAATCCAGCGTCTTGTCCTCGCCCGCGCCCTTGCCCGGCGGCCACGCCTGCTCATTCTCGATGAGACGACCAGCGCTCTCGACACGATCAGCGAAAAGGCCGTGATCGCGCTGCTGCGGCGGACCGGAACGGCGGTACTCATCGTTACCCACCGCGCGGGCACGGCCGCGCGCTGCGACCGAACCTACATGCTGCAAGGTGGGCGCCTCGTTCCTCAGGTATCGAAGGACGACGCCGGGCGGGGTGTCCTCGAGGTTCGACCGTTGCGCCCGCCAATGCCGGTTCGAAATGCCGTATGACGCGAGAGAGCAGGCATTCCACACATCTCCTCTCCGCGATGCGGCGGCTGGAGACGACCATCGGCAGCGACGCAAATCATCTGCTGTCCGACGATCCCGTTAGGGGCGCCCTCGGAATAGCGGCGGCGGCGCTCGGCCGACCGCTCGCGCAAACGGTAAGCCAGGTCGGCGCAGATCGGCCGGTCGCGCGCCTGCAGCGGCTGGCCGCCGAGGCTGGGTTTCTCTGCCGGCAGATCGACGTCGATGGAAACTGGCGTGACGCGGGTCCCGGACCCTTGATCGCATTCTCCGCCGACGATCAATCGCCCTTCGTGTTGATCCGCCGCGGCAGGGGGTGGCGCGTTGTCGAGCCGGGGTCGGCGTCGCGGCCGCGCACGCTTAACGAGCAGGCTGCCGCGCGGCTCGATCGCATTGCTTACCAGATCAGCCCGGCCCTTCCAGCGCGCGCCCTCAGGCCAATCGACGTGCTTTTCTTCGGGATGCTCCCGGTCCGACATGATCTCGCGGGGTTTGCCGCAGCAACGCTTCTGGCCGGGATGTTGGCGGCGCTGATTCCGATCGCCACCGGGTTCATGGTGGAGACCGTCGTGCCCGCCCACGAGCGCATGCTCATGGCGGAAGTGGCGGTTGGGCTCGTCACCGTGATCATCGTCAATCTCATGGTCAGGCTGGCCTCGTCGGTGACTCAGGTGCGCATCCACGGCAAGGTCGCAAGCCTGTTGCGGGCAGCAGTAATCGATCGTGTCTTGACTATCGTCACGACGCTCGGCATGCCTTCGGCCCCCATCCTGAATGCGCAGGTGAGGGCGGTGGACAGCTGGAATCGTGGCGCCCTCGGCTTCGTCATCCAATTCACGTCGGGGGCGCTGGCGGGCGTGCCGAGCCTTGTCTTCCTTTTTCTGACGGCGCCGGGCGTCGCCCTTGCCGTGCTGTCCGTCATGGCCATTGCGACGCTTGCATCGGTCCTCATCGTCCGCCTGAGCTCCGCGGTGCTGCGCAGGATGGCCTCCAACGACATCAGCTGGATGACGCTCGCCTATGACTGCCTCGCGCAGATCGACACAGTGCGATCGCTGGGAGGCGAGCGGCAGATGTTTCGGCTGTTTGCCGACACGTTCGGGCTGCAGCAACACCGTCAGCTCAACGCCGGCCGGATTGCGGCCTTCTCGGTCGGCATCGGCGCCGCCCTCGAGCCGGCACTGGTTGCGGCCGTGGTCGCCATCGAACTGGTGACGGATACGAAAGCCAATTCCTTTGCTGCGATCCCGGTGCTGATGGCCGCCGCGACGGTTGCAGCCGCGGGCGGCAGCCTTGTCAGAGCGATTGCGACGCTGCCGCAGCTCGCCGCCATGAGTGGCCTGATCAAGCCGATTCTCGCGCAAGTGCCTGCGGCACGTGTCGGTGGTCACGCTCTGGTTCCCGCCCTCACAGGCCGGATCCGGATGCACGGCGTCGCCTTCCGTCCCGCACCGGGGCACGCCTTGACGCTGCGCGACGTCACGCTTGAGATCGAACCCGGAGAGCATGTCGGGATTGTCGGCCCGTCGGGAGCCGGCAAGACTACGCTGATCGAGGTCATGATCGGCCTGCGGCAACCGGAGGCCGGGCTCGTGGCGTTCGACGGCCTCGACATCAAAAGGCTCGATGCCGCAGCCCTGCGCCGCCAAATCGGAATCGTCGGTCAGAACGCCAGGTTATTCTCGGGTAGCCTGCGCAGCAATATCGCGCTCGACGAAGTGTATTCCGACGATGAGATATGGCAGGCGCTGCGACACGCTGGCATGGCGGATGAGGTGCGCCGAATGGCGCTGGGCCTCAGCACGATGGTCAGCGACGGCACGTCCACGCTTTCGGGCGGACAGGTGCAGCGCGTGTTGCTCGCCCGCGCAATCATCGGCAATCCGCCGATCATGATCTTTGACGAGGCGACCAGCGCCCTCGATCCTCATGCGCAGAATATCATCACCGCGGAGCTGAAGCTGAGGCGTGTCACGGTGATCTCCGTTGCCCACAGGCTGGAGACGCTAATCCATTGCGATCGAATCCATGTGCTCGACCATGGGCGCATTGCCGAGCAGGGATCGCCCGCGGAATTGACGCGGGCAGGCGGTCTCTTCTCCGCTCTTGTGGCCGCCGAGGCGCAGGCGGCATGAATCCGGACGACAGCGGTTGTGCCAGGAAAGGAGCAGGCGCAGTCCGCAGTAGTGAATGTGAGGGGCACCGCAGCTCCTGCATTGACCTGCGTTATGCGAATGCTCTTCGACCGACATTGCCTCGGCGGTAAGCGATTGAAACGCTTTCCCTTGCCATCGCGTTCTGAGCGGCTGGATCAAGGCCGCGACTCGGCATTTTCGTTCCTGGCCGGTTTGCAAAAGGAGCGTAAGCCATTGATATCTCGCGGCAGGAAATGGTGCTCGTTTGCGAAATTCCTTGATATTTTCAATGGTGGCCCGAGACTACGAATTTGAGGTAAACGGGGGATCCTAGATCAACCCTCTGCTCCTCGCAGTCGCCGAGCTCTGTTCCGCGGACTTCCTCTGCCGCAAGTCAATCGAGCTAATGGCAGGTCCCTTGAAACCGCTAGGGAGCGAAGCTGCTTGGTTCGGAATGCATCAAACGTTTGGCGTCTAGCCGAGATCTCACGATCAGACCGCGTGCTTCCGTCAAAAGAGCGTTCCACAGCTTGCCCGTGTCTCGCTTGAGCAGCTCAAATACTTCCTCTATCGCGTCCCAGAATTGCTCGGGTAACTCTTCCGGAGAACAGCCGGAGAGCTCCCAATCGGATTGCGACATCTGTTCGGGGAACTCCTCCAACGTAGCGTATAGCTCTTCGAATACTTCTTTCTTCCAGC
>JAJYAH010000673.1 GCA_021779635.1 Pseudomonadota bacterium
AATCGGATGGCTCGTCATACTGAGATTTCCGATGCGCACCCGCACCTTGTCGCCGAGCCGCACGGGCAGCGGATCGATGCCGGGAAACACGCGGCTATTCCACGTCCACATATTGAAATCGGTCATCTCGTTGACCTTTGGCAGATAGGTGCCGGGGTCGATAAGGTAGGTGCTCATGATGAAGACGAAATCGCGGTCCACAGGGCGGAACGCGGGGTCGCGCGGGTGGACGACGAACATCCCCATCATCCCCATTGCCATCTGCACCATCTCGTCGGAGTGCGGGTGATACATGAACGTCCCGCTCTTCTTGAGTTCGAACTCATAGACGAAGGTCTTGCCGGGTTTGACGTGAGGCTGATTGAGACCGCCGACGCCATCCATGCCGTTCGGCACGATCATGCCATGCCAGTGTACGGTCGTGTGTTCAGGCAATTTGTTGGTGACAAAGATGCGCACTTTGTCGCCTTCGACAGCTTCGATCGTGGGTCCCGGCGCCTGGCCGTTATAACCCCAGAGATACGCCTTCATCCCTTCGGCGAACTCGCGCTCTACCGGTTCGGCAACGAGATGGAACTCCTTCCAGTCGCCGCTCACCCGCCACGGTAGCGACCAACCGTTCAGGGTGACGACCGGACGGTAGTCGGGGCCACTCTTCGGATAGAGCGGCGGTTGCGTGGTGACCTTGTCCATGATTGGCGCTTCGGGAATGTTTGCAGCCTGGACGCGGCCGCTGACGGCCGTCGCACTCACCAAAGCGGCGGTTCCGAGGAAATTCCGTCTGGATAACATGACCTTCTCCATCTAGTTTAGTCGCTGGACTGTGTCGCGACCGAAGTACGGGTTTGTCGTTGAATTTCGCTCCCGCCTCCGCCGCCGAACACGACGGACTTCAGGTCCGATTGAGCCAGCCAGAATTCGCGCTTTGCTTCGATAGCGGCGCGCAGCGAGGCGGTGCGCTGGCGTTCTTCCGTCATTAACGCGAAGACGTCGACCTGCATGCTCGAGAACCGCAACTGCATTTCGTCGGTGATGATCTTGCGCAGCGGCAGCACCTCGCGCTGGTAGTGGCCGGCGATGTCGTAGGACGAACGATAGACGCGGTAGGCATCTCGCGCTTCGGATCGAACATTGATCGCCTTTTCGGTCAGACGATTGAAAGCCTGATTGTAGGTTTCGGTCGCCTGCCGGACGCGCACCTCGCCGCCGTCGAAAATCGGAATCTGGAAAAGGACGTCAAGGCCGCGTGTGCTGAATGGAGCAGTGTCCGGATCTTTGGTTCTCCTTGAGATGCCTGCCAGGTCGAGAAGCGTCACGAAGCGCGTGGCCTCTGTAAGCTTGAGCGACTTCGCCAACGCATCGAGTTCCATGCGGGCGATCTGAAGATCGACACGATAACCAACGGCATCGACCTCGATGCCGGGAAGCGACCGTGGGTGCGGCGGCAATAGGGGAAGCTTGTTGGGCAGGCGGAAATTGAGATCGCCATTCCAGACTCCGAGCAGCCGCGCCAGTCGCTCGCGTGAGCTTGCTGCATCCTGCCTGATTGCCGCGAGATCCGCGGTAGTTTCCGCATAAAATGCCTGCTCGCGCGCCTGGTCGAGTTTATTGAGGGACCCGGTCTGACCGAGCTTCTCGGCCAGTTGTGCGGTAGATTCCGCCGTCGACTTCGCATCAGTCAACAGAGCCACCAGTTCATTCGCCGCAACAGCACGGTAGTACGCCCGCCGCACCTCGGCGGCCAGACGCAAGGTTTCCAGCGCTGCGCGCAGTTGAGCCCGCCGGAAGCGCTCTCGCGCCAACTCGGAGCGGAATGGCAAGGTTGCAAGCGCGAGGATGTTGCCGACGACTTGTCCCTCAGTCTCGAACGCACTATTGCCGGCGACCCGGGAGATGGAGAATGTCGGATTGGGTGGCAGGCTCTCCTGGACCATGTCCGCTTCAACCAGCGCCAATTCGTTGTAAGCCGCCTGCAGGCCCTTATTGTTGAGCAAGGCAATTTGGACAGCACTATCCACGGTCAAGGGGCGACGAAGCAGCCGCTGCATAGCGCGGCTCGCCCCCTCCGCTTCTTCTTCGCCCCGGATCGAAACCACATCCTTCCTGATGGTCCCGCTGGCGACATCTGCTACGACTGTCAATCCGCCATCGGGGGAAAAGCTCGCGCATCCGGAAAGAAAAAGAGCGGAAACCAGCATGGTCGCAGATGTGGGACTGAATCTGGAGCGGCTCACCTTTTCGCGTCGGATCTCGATATTTCCGGACATGGCTCGCTCCTACTGGCCGGACTTCGGCGCCGGGGCGGAGCGGTCGTTCTGCTCACGCCATGGCGACGGAGCGGTCGGCCGAAGGCTGGTGTAGGGAGTTATCGTGGAGCGGTACCCAACACCAGCAACCTTCGCGCTGGGGTCGGCGGGATCGGCGCCCGCCAGCGGCAGCGCCGCCGGCACGCATCCTCCCAGCGTCAAGGCCGCGCCGGCCAATCCCGCGAGCAAACGAAATCTGTTGCCGAATATTCCTTCGACCACCGACCGAACGGCGGTGAAAATCGCCACAAGCTGCGCACGCATTTTGGTTTTCCTGAACTGACGGTGGACCACGGGTGCGCGCGCCCTCAGCGGGCGCGGCAACGCGTCGTTTTAGCGGAGTCAGGAAATGGGAGGACGATAGAGCCTTGGCGGGGCGTTATCAGTCACCTTACGGTAGCCTTCGACGTCGCAAAGGGCCGGCGGCGCGGAAGGCTTCACGATGTCGCTCAGCGTTGCCGGAAGCGCGGTAACGCACATCAGCCCGCAGCATTGCCCGTCAGATGAATGCGGAGCATTGTCCGGGACAGATTTGCCGTCCAGCGCCACCGACACCAAGCGATAATCGCCATCGGATTTTGCATGCGAATGCTTGCCCGAGTGATCGTGCAGGTGGCCATCCTTGTGGACGTGCTGCGTCGGCATTTCGCTATGTACATGAACCATGCCAGGCACATGATTCTCGTCGGTTAGACAATGGGCGACTGCATGTACGCCGGGCAAGGCGTAAGCGATCGTCGGCGCTAGCACGCAAAGCAGGTAGCTCAGGGCGACGAACCACCCTGCTCTCAATCGCTTCGTTCTGCTAAGGCCGATAATCATCTCGATGGCAATTTCGTTCGACTTTCCATGTCCGATCCGCAAACATAGCCGAGAACCTCGACCGCGCCAAGCCGGAACTCGGATCGGCAATCCTCGCTGCGACTGCTCCATGATCACCGACTCGGCGCCGATTCGATCCACCCCTGCATCGACAGCGCCGGAAGCCACCCGTCAAGAATACGACGGCATGATCCCCTCGGTCGCCAAGCCGCGCGAGGCGGAAGTGAAACTATTTCAGGGTCAAAATGAGCGGGGTTCAGATCGCCGAAAAACAGCGAAAAGGTCCAAAAGCTGCATTTGCGAATGGCGCCTCCCCCGGGGGCGACATTCCGGTCGTCTCGACGTAGGTCTAAGTAATATGCTCCAGAGGCCGAATTTCCCCGAGCGCCTAGAGGTTGGCGGTTCGCGCGATGCCTGTTCCAAGACTGCATCGTTCCGCACTTTGGATCTGAACCTGCTTCGCGTTTTTGATGCGATCATGGAGGAACGCAGCGTTCTCCGCGCCAGCGAGAAGCTGTTTTTGAGCCAATCCGCTGTCAGTCATTCTCTCGCCCGCCTGCGCGAGATGCTGGACGATGAACTGTTTATCCGAACCGCTGGAGGCATGCAGCCCACCGGCCGTGCTCTCGCCATTGCGCCGCTCATCCGCGATGCGTTGAAAACCCTCAAAGCGGCGATCGGATTACCGAAGTTCGACCCAGGGACTACTCCAGATCTTCAATACCGAGGCGCCTCATGTAGACATCGTGATCAGGCCGGTCACTCGGATTGACCTGGCCGAGCAAATCGACCTCGGTCGAATAGATGCCGCCATTGGTACCTTTTCCGTCGCTCCGCAACGCTTCAAGTCGAGCTTGCTCTTCGAATACGACGACGTCTTGATTGCGAGTTCCTCTCGGAAGTTCGACGCCATGACGATCGAGCAGCTCTCCCGCCTCTCTATCGTGGTGGTATCGTTCGGCGGCGAACAAGAGGGCGCCGTCGATGGCTTCATATCGGAACGCGGGCTGGCGCGGAGATCGGAGATGTACGACCGGATCGCGTTCGAACGGGCGTTTTCGGCATCGGAGCGTGTTCCGCGAATTGCCGTTTCATTGCCGCATTTTCTCGCTCTTCCGGCACTTCTCGACGGGTCCGGATTTGCGGCCATCGTCCCGCGGCCTTTGGCCGTTTCTTTCGCCCGCACCCATTCGATTTCTATATATGAGCTGCCTTACGACACGACGCGTTTGGAAGTCCGCTCGTTATGGCATGAGCGCCACGAGGGCGACGCCTCCCAGGAGTGGCTCCACGGAATCATGCGGCGGGTAACTGAA
>JAJYAH010000674.1 GCA_021779635.1 Pseudomonadota bacterium
GGTGACGATGCCGCCCCCCGGGCCGGCCAGATTCACCAGCCGTGCGGCGGGGATGGGCACGCTGCAGGTCGGCGCGCCCGCCGATGTCGCGATCATGGAGATGGTGGAAGGGCCGGTGTCGTTTGTCGATACCCGCAACAACAGGCGCGACGGCAAGGCCTATCTGAAGCCGGTCCAGACCGTGATCAACGGCGTGCCGTTCGGCCGCCCCTATCAAGCGCCGTTCTCGGTAAGGTGAAGGCTTCAGCGTCGTCCGCATCGGCGGCGACGATCCAGGATGTGCGGACAGCGAGCGCCGCTGCGGCAAGGAGCGCTCCGGCTGCGATCAGGGAGGCTACGCGAAAATTTCCGAGCTGCTCGGAAAGGAAGCCTGCCAGCGTCGGCCCCACCATCTGACCAATGCCGAAACTCGCGGTCATACGACCAAAAGCCTGGTGAGGATTCCCGGCGGACAAGGCTCGGGCGGCGATGAATCCGAGCGCTGTGAGACCCATGAAAGTTCCGCCCAACAGCAGCGCCGAAACGCACACACCCGTGATCGTCACCCATTCGACGCTCGCGGCAACGCCGACGGCTTCGACAATGCAGGCCACCGCAAAGGCGTTCATGGCGCCGATCCGTTCGCCCAGCCGGGCCCAGATCGTGACAGATGGGATCGCGGCTAGCCCGAAGAGTATCCAGATCCAGGGCTCGAGCACGCGTACCTCTTCCGTCAGCCGCACGATGGCGACGAGAAACGTGGCCGTGATCACATAGCCGAAACCGAACAACCCGTAGGCCACGGCCATCGGGCCTATCCGGGATGAACCGGCGTGGGATGCCACCGGTTTTGACGATACGGCGACGTCGGATTCCGCCGGAATCAGCATCGCGGCAACGACCGCAACCAGTATTGAAATTGAACCCGAACCGATCCAAAGGCTTCGCCATCCCGCACCCGACGCCAGCGTTGCGGAAACCGCAACGGCCGAGATCACGATACCGACGCCGACGCCGGCGAAGTGGATGGCCGATAACGACGCGCGTCCCGATAACGAAAGCCGCTCCAGCACCAGCGTTGAAGCACACACGATCACGAAGGCGCTCGCGATACCGCCGATGCAGCGAAGACCGGCGAACGAGGCGATATCAGACGGTACCGCCATGGCAGCTGTCGAGACGGCGCTGATGGCCAATGCGGTCAGTAGCCAGAACCTTGGCCGGCGCATCACGAACGGCAGGCCGGCGAGCAGCGCGCCAACGAGATAACCCAGGAAGTTTGCCGATGCGATCAGCCCAGCGTCGGATTTGCTCCAGCCGAGCGCGCCAAGCATGGCCGGGAGGATCGGCGTGTAGACGAAGCGGCCGATGCCAAGTGCCGCGGTCATCGCCGCCAGCCCGCCAAAGGCCAGCGCTACCGAGCGGTCTTGTTGCATGATGTCGTCTCTGCCGTCAGTTGCCTTGGCACAGGCTAGAGCAGGTCGAATCGCGGCCGTTAATGGTTTGATCAGATGGCCGCTATCACATGCAGTGATGGCGCCCAGAATCTATTCCGCGGCTGCAATCGTCAGAGCCGGCCGGGCCATGTCCATGAACGCGCGAAGGGCGCTTGAGGTAAAGGCTTCGCGATGTCGAATGAAGACGGTCTCGACCTGTCCCTCCTCATTTGGCAAGGGATGAATGCGAAGGCGGCCGCGTTCCCAGACAGACCCAATCAGCGCTCTTGGCAGCAAGGTTACGCCAACGCCGGCGCTGACGCAGGCAATGATGGCTTCGATCGTGCCAAACTCGAGTTGCCTCACGCCGACAATGCCGCGCCGGGCCAGCATGGCTTCGAGTTGCAGGCGATAGGAGCAGCCCGCTTTTAATACCACGATTTTGAGGTCCGGCTTTCCGCTCAGGGCCTCGAAGCTGGTAATGGCAGGGGCGGTCAGGATCACGAGTTCTTCCCGGACGAATGGCTCGACCTGCAGGTCCGGATGATTGGCCGGGCCGCAGACGTAGGCGCCATCGAGCTGCTGATCGAGAACCTGATCGACCAGCTCGCAGGTTGTTCCCGTTCTCAAGGACAAATCGACCGCCGGATAGGCCGCCACATAGGCAGCAAGAACCGGCGACAAATGCAGGGCCGCCGTCGTATCGAGCGCGCCGATCGTCAAAATCCCGGAAGGCGTTCCCTCGTCGGCCACCGCGCGCCTCGCATCGTCGAGCAGGCGTGCGGCGCGGGCCGCAAATGGGAGAAGCCGCCGGCCGGCCGCGGTCAGCGTGGCCCCTCGATTGGTTCGGTCGAACAGGGCGAACCCGACTTCATCTTCCAGCGATTTGATTCGCGCGGTGACGTTGGATTGCACCGTGTTGAGTTCAAGCGCAGCCTTGCTCATGCTGCCTGTGCTTGCCACGGATTGGAACATCCGAAGGTCGGCAGCGTCCATCTCACGCGCTCCTTGTTTGCGCCCCGGGCGCTATCCTAGCGGATCACAGTGAACCGCACCATTTGATCTTCGGGCCATCGTGCCTGGCCTGCTTCTCCACATTGGCGCTGCGCGGCGGCACGCCGAATTCCCGGCGGCAGACGTCAGCCAGCACGGCGACGCCTTCGCGGATCTGGTCGTGCGAAGGACTGGCGAAACACAGCCGCAGGCGGCTGCCGGCATGGGCCCTGTCGGTGGACCATTCCGGCCCCGGATTGATGGCGACGCCGGCGGCCAGTGCGGCCTGGTACAGCTTGAGGGTATCGACCTGGTCGGGCAGCTTGACCCAGAGGAAGATGCCGCCCCTGGGCTCTTCAAATTCCGCCGACGTGCCGAACTGTTCGTTGAGCGCCTCCATCAAGGTGTCGAGCTTGGCGCGCAGGCCGCGCGTCAGCTTCGGCACATGGACTGCGAAATGCGGCACGCAATATTCCGCCAGCACCATCTGCTCGAGCGCGCCGGAGCCGGCGTCGGTCTTCAATGCCAGCATCCGCGACAGCGCATCCCAGGGCGCCACGATGTAGCCGACCCGCAAGGCCGGCGCGATCGATTTGGAAAACGAGCCGATGTGGATGACACCGGCGTTCCGGCTCATCGCGTATAATGCGGGCGGGCGCCGTCCGTCCCAGATCAGGTCGGCGTAGCAATCGTCCTCGAAAATCGGCACGCCGTATTCTTGGCTTAACCTCAGCAGTTCGGCGCGGCGCGCCTCGGGCATGATGGTGCCGGTCGGATTCTGCACGGTCGGGATGGTGTAGATATATTTTGGCGTGATGCCGCGGCGCTTGAGGTCGGCGAGCGCCGCCGCCAGCGCGTCCATCCGCATGCCCTCATGGTCGAGCGGAATGCCGACGGCGTTGACCCCGAGCCGCGTCAGCCGCGTCAACGCGCCCTGATAGGTGTCGCGTTCGATGATTACGGTGTCGCCGCGCGCCAGCAGCGTCTGGTTGACGAGGTCGAGCGCCTGCAGCGATCCGGAGACGATCAGGATGTCGTCGGCGACGCAGTCGATGCCGGCGTCGCGCTTGAGCTTGGCGGTGAGAAAGTCGCGCAGCGGACGGTACCCTTGCGGACCGCTGGCGAGGCCGTAGGTGGCGAGGGTCTTGCCCTCGCGCCTGAGAACGGCGTTCACCGCGTCGATCAGGCCCTCGACCGGGACCTGGTCGGGGTCGTTGTTGCCGCCGATGAAGCTGTATTTCGCCAGCCCCGCCCACCTCGCCGCCGGCGCGGGCAACCCCGGTGGCAGCAATGGCGCAAAGTCGAACGTTGCGGAGGTCATGGCGCGTCTCCCATAGTTTCTTATGGCTCTCGACCATGGCGATTGAGATCGGACTTCGTCAATGACTTTTCCGGTCTCGATCCGTTCACAGCGCGGCCCGCGCCGCGCTGCCCCGTCAGCGACGTTCTGCCCTGCGTAATGACGCTGGCGCCGGCTCGCGAGTCCGGCTATTGCTCGCCTCGCACAAAAGTGAGACCTCAATGGCCGACCCAATTCAGGAAGTTCTGCAAGCCTTCGCCAGCGGCGAACTCGTCGTTGTCACCGACGACGACGATCGCGAGGGCGAGGGCGATCTCATTGTCGCCGCCTCGCTGTGTACCGCCGAGAAGATGGCCTTTATCATCCGCCACACCTCGGGCATCGTCTGCGCGCCGATCACGACGGAAGATGCGCGGCGGCTGCGGCTCGATCCGATGGTCGCGCACAACGAATCCAGTCACACCACCGCCTTTACGGTATCGATCGACTACAAGCCGGATGGCGGCACCGGGATTTCGGCGGACGAGCGCGCTTCGTGCTGCCGCGCGCTGGCGAACCCCAATGCCGGCGCCAACGATTTCGCGCGGCCCGGCCACGTGTTTCCGCTGGTCGCGCGGTGTTCGGCGAATGGTCGCGGTGGGTGTGGGTGACCAGGATATGCGACACGGTCTCATTGCGCACGGCATCCAGCAGCGCCGCGGCATGGGCCTCGTCGTCGGGGCCTGGATCGATGA
>JAJYAH010000675.1 GCA_021779635.1 Pseudomonadota bacterium
CTTGCCGCGAAGATCGGCGACTTTATTGACGGACGAATCCTTGTCGACGAGGACGCAAAGATCAGTTCTGCGCTGGAACGTCGCGATCGAACGGATGGTCGCGCCCTTGGCGCGGGCCGATCCAACGAGGCCGACCTGCACTTGGCCGACATCGGCTTGACCTGCGTTGACGAGCTGAATCGTGTTGCCGGAGCCGCGCCCGTCCTGGATATCGACGTCCAGCCCCGCTTCCTTGAACCAGCCTTTATATTGGGCGAGATGCATTGCGGCCTGCACGCCCCATGGCGAGAAATCGAGCCGCACCGACAATTTGTCGGCGGCGGATGCTGGAACAATGGCGGTTGCCAGCAGCAGGCATGTCGTTAGCCACAATCCTCTCATATCATCGACTCCGAATGAAATGCGCTTTGCGGTTGTGAGGTGAGATAGCTCAGCACCATGTCCACCACGTGTTGTCGCCGTTTCTGAACACGTTTGCGTCCAGTGAGATCACGATCGAGCAACCACGACAAGGTGTGCTGGTTAGACAGAAAGAAGTAGGCAAGTCCCGAAATCGAAAGATAGAGATCGACCGCATCGACCTCCGCCCTAAAACAACCTTCATCCTGACCACGCCTGAGCAGGATTTCCAAAGTCTCCAAGAGGTCGCGATAGAGCGGCTTCACCGACTGGGAACGGCGCAGATATTTGCCGAAATGGATGTTCTCCACGCTCATCAGGCGGATCAGGTCGGGCGTTACGACGAAGTGATCAAATGTGATCTCCACCAGTCGCCTGATCCCTTCGATTGGTAGCAGCCCGCGCAAATGCCGGTCCTGCTGGCGTTCGCGCAGGTTCGCGTAGATGCCTTCGAGCACCGCGAGATACAGCTCTTCCTTGGAATTGAAGTAATGATAGATCAAGTTCTTGTTGACGCCGGACCTTTCGGCGATCCGGTCGACCCGCGCACCGCTCAGCCCGTTCGAAACAAATTCGGTGCGGGCCGCCTGAAGGATATTGGCGCGGCTCGCCTCTGGATTGCGGGTGATTTTGACCAACGCTCCGGACCGCCCGCCGGATCCACGGCGCTTCGCAGTCCGCTTTGCGGCTGGCTTGCCGGATAATTTTTTGGCCACGCCAGCGCCCACGCTACATCCTCCTGCCTTCCGCACGTTCAGCGCGCAATCGCGCGGTCGCCGCAAGATCGACCGTACCGCGGGCGCCGATTACGACGCCATGCCGTTCGCGCGCATAGGCCGGCGTGATCTTGCCGTCCAGCACGTCCTCGTGAACGTCGGCTACCTCCCGCAATAGCGGGTTGCCAAAGCCGCCGGCGCCGGCCTGCTCATGGATGATCAGGGTATCCTTTGCCACCCGCGTCGTGATCTTCCCGGGCAGTTCCTTGCGCTCGTTGCCAGTCTCCAAGAAATTGCGCGAGCGTCCGCCTTCGCCGCCGCCCTCTAGCCCATAAGGCGCAAAACGGACACGGTCGGTACGCATCTGCAACAGGGCCTCATCAGCGAGCACGCGATAGCTGCGGCGCACACCCACGCCGCCGCGATACTGTCCGGCGCCACAACTATCCGGCACAAACGAATACTCTTCAATCCGCACCGGGTGTTCGGCTTCCATCACCTCGACTGGCATGTTGGAGAGATTTTGGGAGGCATTCGTCACGGCCTCAAGGCCGTCCTTATCAGGCCGCCCTCCCCAGGCACCACAGATCATGTCGACGATGATGAAGGGTTGCCGGCTTGGTCGCAGGCCACTGATGCAAATGACGCTGTTGCCGCCCTCGCCTGCCGCCGGCACCTTGTCTGGCACAATCTTGGCAAGCGCGCCCAGCATGGCATCGAAGACCCGATACCCGGTCAGTGCGCGCGCGGCGCACGGGGCCGGCATCACAGGGTTGAGCACCGAGGCGGTCGGCGCCTTAACCTTGATGCAGCGGAACAGACCGACATTGTTAGGCACGTCCTTGGCGAGAACGCAGCGGACACTGAGGTAGGTGAGCGAGTGCGTGAAGCTCAGGGTCGAGTTGAGCGCGCCGCGCACCTGCGACGAAGAGCCGGTATAGTCCACGAACAGAGTGCCATCGCCATTGACGGTTATCGCGACATGAATCGGAATCGGCTGATCCGAAAACCCGTCATCGTCAATGTAATCGACGAAACGATAGGTCCCCTTTCGCCATGTCATGATTTCCTGACGCGTCAGGCGCTCGGTATAATCGAGCAGCTCCTGCATATAGGCATCGACCTCGTCGGCGCCGTAACGCTGCATCAGCTTTTCCAGACCACGCTTGCCGACCTGCGCGGCCGCAAACTGCGCCGACAGATCACCCCAGACCCGGTCGGGGACCCGGACATTGATCTTGATCAGGCTCTCAAGAGTGGTGTTGAGCACGCCCCGATCGTAGAGTTTGAGCGGTGGAATGCGCAGGCCTTCCTGGTAGATTTCGGTCGAATCCGAGGCGTTCGAGCCCGGCACGCGGCCGCCGACATCAGTGTGATGACAGATCACCACCGCGAAGGCTCGCCGGCGCTCGCCATGGAAGATCGGCACAAACATAAAGATATCTGGCAGGTGCATACCGCCGTGATACGGATCATTCATGATCACGACATCGCCTTCGTGCAGATCGCCTTCGAATTTCGACAGCACTGCCGCCATCGCTTCCGGGATCGCGCCCAGATGCTGAGCGATTGTCTTGGCCTGCGCAACCATCTGGCCATCGCCCGCACAGAGAGCCGCCGAGAAATCCATGACGTCCTTTACGATCTCGGAGCGGGCAATCCGCACGACCGTGTAGGCCATGTCATCAGCGATGGAATCTAGACCGCTCTTGATCACGGCAAATGTGATGGGATCGACTTTCACGATGCGAACTCCAGGACGATGCAGCCGATGGCATCCTTATGAACCTTCGCATCGGGCGGGACGACAATGGTAGCATCGAATTCCTCGATGATGAGGGGACCCTGGCGGGGCGCGCCATCGACTGCGCCGCGGTCAACGATTGCGACATCCCTCGCCTTCTCTCCGCGTGCAAACGAAATTTGCCGCGTGCCGCCGCGCGGCGCCGAGCTGCGAGCTGCGATCTTCATGGCGCGAAAGTCGAGGCGATTGTCGCGCAGGCCCCGACCACGAACTCGCAGCTTCATGATCTCGATCGGGGTCTCGTCGCGATAGCCATAGGTCTTGAGATATTCCGCGACGAAGCGCTCCCGGATCAGATCGAGATCGTCTCCCTCGAAGGGAACAGTCAGTTCGGTCGCCTGCCCTTCGTGGCGGAGATCAGCTTCCCAGCGGAATGCGGTGCGATCGGCCGAATAGCCGTCACGCGCCAGCAGAGCGGCAACATCGCTCTGCAATTGAACCTTGACTGCGCGTAGATCGGCAACCGTCATGGCGTCGAGCCGCCACACAAGCGTCTTCAGCGCGGTGTGCTCAATGTCTGAAGCCAGCATGCCGATCGCGCTGAAAACGCCGGACATTGGCGGCACGATCACGCGGGGAATGCCCAGCTGACGCGCGAGGTCCGGCGCGTGCACGCCGCCATTGCCCCCGAAGGCGACCAGCGTCAGATCGCGCGGATCGCGGCCGCGCTCGACAGTCACCGCCCGCACCGCACGGGCCATGGCGGCATTGGCCACTGCGCGGATTCCATGTGCGGCATCCATAGTCGGCAGCTTCAGCGGCTCGCCGACATGGTTTAAAATTGCCGCCTCGCTGAGAGATCGGTTGATGACGAGCTTGCCGCCGGCAAGGCCGCTCGGGTTGATAAAGCCGAGCACCACATTGGCGTCAGTAACGGTCGGCCTGTCGTTGCCGAGGCCGTAGCAGGCCGGCCCAGGCATAGCGCCCGCCGATTGCGGGCCGACCATCAGCAAGCCGCCTTTGTCGATGCCAGCGATCGAGCCGCCGCCGGCGCCGACTTCGGCAATATCGATCGCCGGCACTTTGAGCATGTAGCCGCCGGCCTTGATAAAGCGGCTTGAGGTCGAGATCCCGTCGCGGAATTCATATTCCGAGGTCATGGTGGGCCGGCCGTCCTCGATAATGACGGCTTTTGCGGTCGTGCCGCCCATATCGAACACAATGACATCCCGGTCGTCGCGCGCAATACTGAGTTCGGCGGCACCCACTACGCCCCCCGCGGGGCCCGAGGCCACCACCATAACCGGTTTTTCGCAGGTCACGTCGGCGGCGAGCATACCGCCATTAGAGGTCATCACCAGAATCGGCGCACCAATGCCGATCCGACGAAAGCCCGATTCCAGCCGCTGAAGATATTTCCGCATTGCGGCGAGCAAATAGGCGTTCACGACCGTCGTCGAGGTGCGCTCGTACTCTTTCATTTCCGGCAGCACTGCACAGGAGGTCGTGACAAGAAGCCTGGGAAAGCGCGCGCGCAGGATCGCCTCCGCCCTCAGCTCGTGCGCGGGATTACGGTAGC
>JAJYAH010000676.1 GCA_021779635.1 Pseudomonadota bacterium
AACGCGAAGTGATGAACTCCCGACTTCTCCTCGCCGTCGACAAAGGGATGGCCTGGCTCGAACAATGCGATTGCGGTTTGGCCGACGCTAAAGGCCGGCACTTTTCCAGTGCCAGCCGAAACGTCCGTCCGTGCAAGCTTGAGAGTTTCGCCGAACAGCGAGGCTGTCCTCCCCACATCGCGAGAAACCAGCGCCACATAAGACAGCTCATTAATTCGCATCAGCACTCTCCCTCAGGCTTGCGACGGTTCCCGCTTGCATCAGCTGCGCGACTTCTTCGTCGCCAAAACCGTATTCGTACAGAACCGATTCGGTATGCTCTCCCAGTAGCGGCGGCGGGCGGCGCACGGAGCGGCCTTCCAACGCTTCCAATTTGACCGGGCTGGCAAGCTGGCGTAGTTCTCCGAGAATAGCGTGGTCGATCGTTTCGACCATTCCTTGCTGAAGGACTTGCGGGTCGGCAAAGACGCCAGCCATGTCGTAGATCGGTCCCGCCGGTAACCCGAGCTTCACGAGCTCGCGGGTCCAATAAAGTCGATCGCGTGTCGCAAAGCGTTCGTTCAGGAGCCGCCGGACTTCGTCGCGCCGCCCCGCCCGCGCCGTGTTGTCCTTGAAGTCAGGATGTTCTGCCAGCTCGTCCAATCCTAGGAGATTGCAAAGGCTCTTCCACATCTCATCTGAAGTGGCGGCCATATTGAAGGGTCCATCCTTCGCTTCGAATGTGCCGTAGGGCCAAACCAGCGGGTGATCGTTGCCTGCGCTACGCGGTACCTCGCCGAGGCTGAGATAACGTTGGCCCTGCAGGCAGAGCATCCCGACCAGCGAGGCAAGAAGCGAAGTCTCGACCCGTTGCCCTTGTCCAGTCGCCGAGCGTTGAAGCAGGGCAGCCTGCACTCCGATCGCGGCCCACATGCCGGCGACGAGATCACCGATCGGAATTCCCACGCGGGTCGGGTCCCCGTTTTTCGGTCCGGTGATGCTCATCAAGCCCGACATACCCTGTGCAATCTGATCCACACCTGCCCAGTCACCGTAGGGCCCGTCCGATCCAAAGCCCGTGATGCTTGCGTAGACGAGACGCGGATTAAGCTTACGAAGATCGGCGTAATCGAGCCCCATCCTCTTCATCGTGCCCGGCTTGAAATTTTCGACCAGGACGTCGGCCGAAAGAGCCATGCGCCGGATCAGATCGATGGCCGCCGGATCGCGGAAATTGAGCGCGAGGCTCCGCTTGTTGCGGTTCACTGACAGGTAATAGACGCTGATATCTTGATCGAACGGTCCCCAGCCGCGGATCATCTCTCCTCGCGGTGTCGGTTCGACCTTGACGACATCAGCACCTATATCCCCGAGCGTCATGGCGCAGAACGGGCCTGCAAGAGCCCGACTGAGATCCAGGACGCGATATGGGGCGAGCGGTAGTGTGGTCATATTGTTTTCCAACTGGCAGATGGACCGGAGATAGGCGTGGGTCGGCGCGCCCCACTATTTGCATTATTATTTCGGCAAGGGACGGTTGCTCGTCTCGGGAGCGATCGCGATGAACGGGAGACCGATAATGTAGATGATCGACACGATCGTGATCGCGACGGGGTATGACCCGGTATAAGCAACAACGAGGCCGATGATCGTCGGACCAACCGCTCCGAGGAGCCGTCCCAGGCTGAACGCAAAGCCTGAGCCGAATGCGCGCTGCGCGGTCGGGAACATTTCCGGCAGCCACATCGTGTACAGCGCGAAGACGCCATTCGTGAAAAACCCCAGCACTGGGATTGCCCATAGGAACAGGTAGATATCGTTCGCCCAACTCACGATGCCCATATAGGCGACGAGGTTGGTGACGAAGCAGCCGATAAAAAAAAGCGTTGCGGTCAGCCGCCGCGTGCCGACGGCGGTTGCGATGTAAGGCATCGCCAGGCAGCCGATCAATGTTCCTATGTTGAGCAAAATTCCGCTTAGCGATGCCATGCGCTGGGCTTCCAAAACCGGGCGGCCAAGCTCTGTGAGCTTGGTCGTGATCAGCGTCGGCACCCAGAAACTGGACGACCAGATACCGAGAATGATACAAGTCATCATGAGCGCGGCCGACCAGCTGTTGCGGGCGCCTGTGCCGAATAGCAGATCGGTGATGGTTACCTCTGCAATTTTACTTTGACCGCGCTTCCAGAGTTCGGGCTCCGGAACTCTGATTCGAAGATAGACCGTCAGCACGGCAGGCACGATCCCCAAAAAGAACATCCCGCGCCAGCCGATGACGGGCTGCAGAAGCGACGCGAGCGCAGCGAAGATCATGCCCGCCGGGATCGCGGTATGCAGCCAACCCGACCATTTGGCGCGAACCCGCTCCGGGACCGATTCCTGTAGCAGCGGCGTACCGGCCGCCCATTCACCGCCGACCCCAAAACCTGAGAAGAAACGGAAGACCGCGAACAACACGACGCTGCTCGCCATTCCGCACAGGGCCGTGAATATCGAGTAAGTCAGAATTGTAAGGCACATCACCTTGACGCGGCCAATACGATCCGCCAGCCACCCCCAGAACATCGATGAGGCCCAGCCGATCATGAACGCCGTAAACAGATAGCCGCCGTAGAGCGCAATATTCGCGCGCGTCGGCTCGAGGCCTTCCCTTCGAAGCAGTTCGGTCAGCGCCGGTACGAGCACGAAAAAATAAATGCTTAGGTCGAAGCCATCGAGCATCCATCCCATCCAGGACGCCCAGAACACGCGCTTCTGGGCCGGAGTGGCGGTCGCGTTCTCGTCAACTGCCATCGTCACGGCGACGTTCGTCATATTGCTTCCTCCTATTATTTTTTTGAAGAATTTGGCGATTGATCCGTTATTCCCTCTGAACGAAATGAAACAGTACGCCTCCAGTGCTGCGCGGATGGATGAACGCGATACGCGAGCGGCGTCCACCCGGCCGCCCGACGGCATCGATGAGTTCGCAGCCGCCGGCCTCTGCCTGAGTGAGGGCTTCTCCGATATCGGGCGTCTTCAATGCGATGTGCGCCAGGCCCGGGCCGCGACTGGCCAAGAAGCGAGCGATCGCACCGCGGTCTTGCCTTGTTGTGCCCGCGCGGTGCGCATCAATTTCTCCAGGCCCAAGCGGGCTGTAATCCTGCAAGAATTCTAGTTCGCAATCGCCGACCGTTATGAAAGCACTCCGCACGCCGCCGCAAAAGGCGGGCGAACGGCTGTGATAAACCGCGCCGTATTTGTCCGACGTAAAGCTCTCGACCGGGAATTGCGTCTCGACATCGATTTGCTGGCTCTCGAGCACAAGACCGAGGCGCCGATGGAAAACCTCGATGGCGCGATCGGTGTTTGGGCAGACGATACCCAGATGGTCGATGCGTTCGACGAGACCGCTACCTGCTTGCGAGCCGTAAGCAAGCGGCCTCGAAAAGTAAGTGCGGACACCCTCCGTCGCTTCGGCAGGCAACCCTATGCGATCATGCCTGCCGATTCCCCGCTGTTTGGGGAGTGCGGTGGATGAAAGCCGAGCTGCCGCTACCGCAGCGGCGCTCTCGGGATCGTCGGCCGCGAACGACAGATGATGCACGCCCGGCCGGATGTCTCCGTCGAGCAGCGCGTCGCCGGCCGCGACCACCGCGATCGCAGTTTCTCCGACGGCGAATGCCGGAATGCCGCTCTCGGCGTCCACGCGGGCAAGTCCGAAGGCTTGGCTCATGATCGAAGCGGTGCGCGGAACATCAGTGGAGGAGATCGTTACGTAGGCTAGTCGTCCGGTCGACATGTTCGGCATTCTTCGATCACTATCAGTCGACAACTGGGTAGCTTGGGGAAGTGACCAGATGCCTTTGCCAATCCGCATATCTGCCGATCAGGCTTGAGATGTGATCCCGTGTCGCGGCGGCTGCGGCGTCAGGTTCACCATGGGAGATTGCGGTGAGGACCTTGCGGTGCTCCCGGATGGATGCCAGAGAAGAAGCAAGTACATTCGCGAGCACTACCTGATAACGACGGAAGCGGATTTTCACCTGCCCGTAATACGCCGTCAGCAGTTCGTTGCCGCTCGCCTTAACCAACAAATCATGAAACTGGAGCGCCAGAACCTCGTAAGCCGTGGTGTCGCGCGCCTCTATCGCGAGCTGCATTCTCCGATTGAAGTCGACGAGTTCTTTCAAGACGGCGCGGTCGCCCTTCTCCGCCAAAGTACGGGCTGCGAATTCCTCGATGGCGCTTCGTACCCCGAACAGCTCACGTAATTCCTTTTCGGAAAGTTCGGTGACCGTCGCGCCACGATGGGGAGACAAGGAGATCAAACCTTCGGTCGCCAGGATACGTAGCGCCTCCCGCAGCGGGACGCGGCTGACATCGTATTCGCGCGTCAGTGCCTGCTCAGTGAGACGTTCGCCGGGCTTCACGAGGCCACCGGAGATTTTGCGGCGCAAATGGTGTGCGATGCGCTC
>JAJYAH010000044.1 GCA_021779635.1 Pseudomonadota bacterium
GTTGATCGGGATCAAGTTTTGGCCCGCACTCCAAGCAACCCGGCTTCCCGTCGACGGGCTGCCAAAGGCCCCGATTCCGGCTCGACATCAATCCTGGAAACGCTCTAAAACGGTTCGCGCCACTCCCGGCCTCAGGTTTCGCTCCAGGTTTCGCGATGGATTACAGCAAATTCTTCAGTTCCGCCCTCAGCCGCCTGCATGATGAGCGGCGCTACCGGGTTTTCGCCGACCTCGAGCGGATCGCGGGCCGCTTCCCGCATGCGGTGTGGCATTCCCCGAAAGGGCCGCGCAATGTCGCGATCTGGTGCTCAAACGATTATCTCGGAATGGGCCAGCATCCCAAAGTAATCGGCGCCATGGTCGAAACGGCGACCCGTGTCGGCACCGGTGCCGGCGGCACCCGCAACATCGCGGGCACCCATCACCCGCTGGTGCAACTCGAGCAGGAACTGGCCGATCTGCACGGCAAGGAAGCGGCACTGCTGTTCACCTCGGGCTATGTCTCGAACCAGACCGGCATCGCAACCATCGGCAAGCTGATTCCGAACTGCCTGATTCTGTCGGATGCGCTCAACCACAATTCGATGATCGAAGGCATCCGCCAGTCCGGCTGCGAGCGCCAGGTGTTCCGCCACAGCGACATGGCGCATCTGGAAGAACTGCTCCGCGCCGCCGGCCCGGAGCGGCCGAAACTGATCGCCTGCGAGAGCCTGTATTCGATGGACGGGGACGTCGCGCCGCTGGCGAAGATCTGCGACCTCGCCGAGCGCTACGGCGCCATGACCTATGTCGACGAAGTTCATGCGGTCGGCATGTATGGGCCGCGCGGCGGGGGCATCGCCGAGCGCGACGGCGTCATGCATCGTATCGATGTTCTGGAGGGTACGCTCGCCAAGGCGTTCGGCTGCCTCGGCGGCTATATCGCCGGAAGCTCCGACATGATCGACGCGGTGCGTTCCTACGCCCCGGGCTTTATCTTCACGACCGCGCTGCCGCCGGCGATCTGCTCGGCGGCCACCGCGGCGATCCGGCACCTCAAGAACTCGAGTTGGGAACGCGAGCGCCATCAGGATCGCGCCGCCCGCGTCAAGGCGATCCTGACCGCGGCGGGACTGCCTGTGATGTCGAGCGACACCCATATTGTGCCGCTGTTCGTCGGCGACCCCGAACGCTGCAAGCGCGCCTGCGACATCCTGCTGGAAGAGCACAGCATCTACATCCAGCCGATCAATTATCCGACCGTCGCCAAAGGCTCCGAGCGGCTGCGGATCACGCCTTCGCCCTATCACGACGACCGCTTGATCGATCAACTCGCCGAAGCCTTGTTGCAGGTCTGGGAGCGCCTCGGCCTGCCACTTCGCGAGAAATCGCTGGCCGCCGAATAGCATCAGAGCCGTTGCCGTTCCGGTTGAATCGGAACGGAGGCTCTATCTCTGTATTTTGACCTCTGTATTTTGACGCGTTCTCTTCGCGCGAACCGGCAACCGCCCCGCATCAAGTGCGGGGCAGGCTTTCGCTGGAAAACGCCATAGCCCGTCACCGCAGCTAATTCCCGGATTAGGCTGGCGACGCCCGGTGCGTTGCCGGCTCGATCCGGCTATACTCCCTGCGACGGCAGTCGTTTGCGGTGGCGCCGGTGCAGGCGTTCGCCGAAACTGCAAGGGAGTGAGCAACGATGTTGCACGACTGGGGCGTGATCGCAGCCGCCTTCGGCTACATCGGGTTCCTGTTTTTCGTGGCCAGCCACGGCGACCGGCTCTCGCCGACGCAGCGCGGCCGCGCCAGCGCGCTGATCTATCCGCTGTCGCTGGCGATCTATTGCACGTCCTGGACGTTCTTCGGTTCGGTCGGATTCGCTACCCGCACCAGCGTGGATTTTCTCGCGATCTATATTGGCCCGGTGCTGATGATCGCGTTCTGCACGCCGCTGCTGCGCCGCGTGATCCAGCTCGCGAAATCGCAGAACATCACCTCAATCGCTGATTTCATCGCCGCGCGTTACGGCAAGAGCCAGGCGGTTGCCGCCACCGTCGCCCTGATCGCGATCGTCGGGTCGGTTCCCTATATCGCGCTCCAGCTCAAGGCCGTGGCGTCGTCGCTCGAGACAATCCTCGGCGAGGACCAGGCGGTCTCCTCGATTCCGATCATCGGCGATATCGCGCTGATCGTAACGCTCGCGATGGCGACATTCGCGGTGCTGTTCGGGACCCGCCAGACCGACGCCACCGAACATCAGCACGGCCTGATGCTGGCGGTCGCCACCGAATCGATCGTGAAGCTGGTGGCCTTTATCGCGGCCGGCGCCTTTGTCACGTTCTGGATGTTCGACCCGGTCGAGCTGATGCAGCGCGCAATGAAAACGCCGGAAGCGGTGCGGGCGATCAACTACACGCCCTCGATCGGCAATTTCACCACCATCGTGCTGTTGTCGTTTTGCGCGATCGTGCTGCTGCCGCGGCAATTTCACGTCAGCGTGGTCGAGAATTCCAGCGATGCCGAGGTCGGGCGGGCACGCTGGCTGTTTCCGCTCTATCTGGTCGCCATCAACCTGTTCGTGATTCCGATCGCCATCGCAGGTCTGGTGGTCTTTCCGTTTGGCGCGGTCGACAGCGACATGTATGTGCTGGCGCTGCCGATGAAC
Source organism: Pseudomonadota bacterium (assembly GCA_021779635.1). The sequence continues at coordinate 2,642 of JAJYAH010000044.1, forward strand.
GGCAATGCTCCCTGGCTCAGCCTCGCCGTCTTTATCGGCGGCCTCTCGGCGGCGACCGCCATGGTGATGGTGGAATGCGTCGCCCTTTCGATCATGGTCTCGAACGATATCGTGGTGCCGCTGGTGCTGCAGCGCAGCCCCGAAGCGCGCGCCGGCCGCAAGGACTTCGGCGACTTCCTGCTCAAGGTTCGGCGCTTTGCGATTTTCGCCATCATGGCGATGGCCTATTTTTACTATCGCGCGCTCGGCAATACCCAATTGGCGGCGATCGGCCTGTTGTCCTTCGCGGCCATCGCGCAGCTTGCACCGGCGTTCTTTGGCGGCCTGTTCTGGCGGCGCGCGACCGCGCGAGGCGCGATGGCGGGCATGCTGGTCGGGGTTGCGGTGTGGGTCTATACGCTGTTTCTTCCGAGCTTCCTGGAGGGCAATACCGCAGGCCTGCTGTTGCTGCAGCATGGCCCGTTCGGCATCGAGGCGCTGCGTCCGCAAGCCCTGTTCGGCGCCGATTTGCCGCCGCTCCTGCACGGCGCCTTGTGGAGTCTGTTGCTCAACCTCTTGACCTATGTCGTGCTGTCGCTGGCGCGCCAGCCATCCTCGATCGAGCGGCTGCAGGCGGACCTGTTTGTGCCGACCGCGCTGGCACCGATCGCGCCAACTTTCCGGCGCTGGCGCACCACTGTGACCGTGCAGGATATTCAGAGCACGGTGGCGCAGTATCTGGGACCCGATCGGGCCCGCCTCTCGTTCGAAGCCTTCGCAGTCACCCGGCACGTCGCGCTGGAACCGGCCTCGCCGGCCGACTTTGAGTTGCTGCAGCATGCCGAGCATCTGATCGCCTCGTCGATCGGGGCCGCATCCTCGCGTCTGGTAATGTCGCTGCTGCTGCGCAAGCGCACCGTCTCCGCCAAGGCGGCCCTCAAGCTGCTCGACGACTCGCACGCCGCCCTTCATTTCAACCGCGAGATATTGCAGACCGCGCTGAACCATGTCCGGCAGGGCATTGCCGTCTTCGATCCGGATTTGCAGCTGATCTGTTCAAACCGCCAGTTCGGCGACATTCTCGGGCTGCCGCCGCATCTGGTGCAGATCGGGATTCCGCTCCGGGAAATCCTCGAATTCATGGGGGACATCAGCCCCCGGGGGTCCGGCGACGGCGAAGCGCTGCTGGAAAAACGTCTGACGGCCTATACCACCGAGGGCGAGCCCTATCTGGAGCGGCTGCCGGACCGTCACATGGTGATCGAGGTACGCGCCAACCGGATGCCCGGCGGCGGGCTGGTCATTACCTTCTCCGACGTCACCCCGAGTTTCGAGGCCGCCGAAGCGCTGGAACGCGCCAATGCAACCCTGGAAAAACGCGTGCGCGATCGCACCGAGGAACTGACGCGGCTGAATTCCGAACTCGCACTGGCCAAGAGCGCCGCCGAGGACGCCAGCATCTCGAAGACGCGCTTTCTGGCGGCGGCGAGCCACGACATCCTGCAGCCGTTGAATGCGGCGCGGCTTTACGTCACGAGCCTGGTCGAGCGCCAGAGCGGCGGCGAGGATGCACGGCTGGTCGAAAACATCGACGATTCCCTGGAAGCGATCGAGGAAATCCTCGGCGCTCTCCTGGATATTTCGCGGCTGGATGCCGGCGCCATGACGACATCCGTCACCAGTTTCAGGATCGGCGACCTGATGCGTTCGCTGGAAATCGAATTCGCCCCGATCGCGCGGGCCAAGGGACTGCGGCTGACATTCGTGCCCTGTTCGCTGCCGGTGGAATCCGATCGGCTGCTGCTGCGCCGGCTGTTGCAGAACCTGATCTCGAACGCCATCAAATATACGCCACGCGGGCGGGTGCTGGTCGGCTGCCGACGCCACGGCCAATCGCTGCAGATCTGCATCTTTGATACCGGCGTCGGCATCCCCATTCTCAAGCGCGGCGAAATCTTCAAGGAGTTTCACCGGCTCGAGCAGGGCGCGCGGATTGCACGTGGCCTTGGACTGGGGCTGTCGATCGTCGAGCGCCTCGCGCGTGTCCTCAACCACGGCATCGCACTCGACTCCAATGCCAGCGGCGGTTCGTTTTTCTCGGTGACGACGCCGATCGCGAAAGCCGTCAATCACACCGCCGCGGTCACCAGCGCGACCCCGCTTGCCAGGGCCCCGATGAGCGGCTCACGCATCGTCTGCATCGAGAACGATGCGGCGATCCTGGACGGCATGAAGACCCTGCTGACCGCCTGGGATGCCGAAGTCGTGGCGGTGGCCGATCCCGATGCCGCCATCGAGGCAATCGAGGCCGCGGGCGGACGGGTCACCGGTTTGCTGGTCGACTATCATCTCGACCGCGGCAACGGCATCGCCGCAATCCGGGAAATTCGCCGCCGCTTCGGCGACAGCATTCCGGCGATCCTGATCACGGCGGATCGCAGTCCGCATGTGCGGGCCGCGGCGCGGGAGGAGAAAATTGCGGTGCTCAACAAGCCGGTTAAGCCGGCCTCGCTGCGCGCCCTGCTCGGGCAATGGCGCGCCCAGCAAATGGTAGCGGCGGAATAGCCAGGCCGGCAGCCTCGCAGAACCGGTATTCACCCCGCATCAAGTGCAGGGCAGGCTTTCGCTCGAAAACGCTCTATTGCGGCGATGGCGTGCCCTGCCGCCACTGGCCGCCGGCAATCTTCGCCGCCGCAATCACGGCCTGGGTGCGGCTCTCGACGCCGAGCTTCTGCAGGATCGCGGACACATGCGCCTTGATTGTCGCTTCCGACACGCCGAGCTCATAGGCGATCTGCTTGTTGAGCAGACCTTCGGACAGCATCATGAGCACCCTCACCTGCTGCGGGGTCAGCGTCACCAGCCGGTCGCGCAGGCGGGTCATGTCCGGATCGACAGCGGATGTCAGATCGGTATCCGGCGGTATCCAGACGTCGCCATCCATCACCTTTACGATCGCGTCGCGCAACGTCTCGACCCCGAAGCGCTTCGGGATGAACCCCGAAGCGCCGAAATCCAGCGATCGGCGGATGGTGCCAACATCGTCGCTGGCGGACACGATTACCACCGGGATCGCCGGATATTGCGCGCGCAGGTAAATCAGGCCCGAGAAGCCGCTGATTCCCGGCATCGTCAGATCGAGCAGGATCATATCAACATCGGAGTCCCGCTCGAGCATGGCGGTGAGTTCGTCAAACGACCCCGCTTCGTCAATCTTCGCCGAGGTCATGACGCCGGCAACCGCATGGCGTAGCGCATCGCGGAATAGCGGATGGTCATCGGCAATGACGAGGTGGGTGCTTGCGGCGAAAGTCATCTATTTCTTGCAAGAGGTTGCGGCAAAACCCGTGACCGCTCTCTCGGGCCTGCCAAGCGAATTTTCCCTACAATTGTCCACTGATGGGCGGTCGCATGCAAGCGCGCAATGTTGCCTTGCGGCAAAGCGGTTAACCGGTCCCCTTGTGCGCCGCAATACGCCCAACCATGACCCAGCGCGAAAACGTTCGGCCTTTGCACCCAAACGGTGCAAAGGGCCAAAAGTCTTATTGGGCGAGCTTTCACGACGATGTTACCGTGAACTCAAGCTCATGACCCAATTCGGCCAAGTCCGGGGCATGGGAGCGATCGCGCATCAACGATTCGGGGAGCGAACAATGACGATGGCTGCAACAGCGGGCCGCGATGTCCGTACCGGGGGGATGACGGCTGAAGAGCGAAAGGTCATTTTCGCCTCCTCGCTAGGCACCGTTTTCGAATGGTATGATTTCTACATCTACGGAACGCTTGGAGCGTTTCTGGCAAAATACTTTTTCTCCAACGTGCCGCCGAATGTCGGCTTCATCTTTGCCCTGCTCGCATTCGCCGCCGGCTTCGCCGTGCGGCCGTTCGGAGCACTGATCTTCGGCCGCCTCGGCGATATGATCGGCCGCAAATACACCTTCCTGATCACGATGACCCTGATGGGCATCGGCACCTTCTTCATCGGGTTGATTCCGAGCTATGCGACCTGGGGCATCGCCGCCCCGATCGTGCTGATCGGGCTGCGCCTGGTGCAGGGCCTCGCTCTCGGCGGCGAATATGGCGGTGCGGCAACCTATGTCGCCGAACACGCGCCGGCCAACAAACGCGGCTACTACACGTCGTGGATCCAGACCACGGCGACGCTTGGCCTGTTCATTGCGCTGCTCCTCATTCTCGGCATCCGGACGTGGATGGGCGAAGCATCATTCGGAGATTGGGGTTGGCGCCTTCCGTTCCTGCTCTCGGGCATCCTTTTGATCGTCTCGATCTGGATTCGTCTGAGCCTGAGCGAGTCGCCGGTGTTCCAACGGATGAAGGATGAGGGCACGACGTCCAAGCGGCCGCTGGCCGAATCCTTCGCCGAATGGGGGAATGCCAAGATCGCGATCTTCGCACTTCTCGGCGCCACCGCGGGCGAAGCCGTGGTCTGGTACGGCGGACAGTTCTATGCGCTGTTCTTCCTTACCCAGACGCTTAAGGTTCCAGGCGTAACCGCGCAGATCATGATCGTGGTTGCGCTGCTGCTCGGTACGCCGGGCTTCATCCTCTTCGGCTGGCTGTCGGACAAGATCGGCCGCAAGCCGATCATCCTGGCTGGCTTCCTGCTGGCGGCGTTGACGTATTTCCCGATCTTCAAGGCGATCACTCACTACGCCAACCCGAAGCTCGAGACGGCGCTTTCGTCGTCGCCGGTGACAGTCATTACTGACCCAAGCGAGTGCTCGTTCCAGTTCAAGGCGACAGGAACCGAGAAATTCACCACCGGCTGCGACATCGCCAAGTCGGCGCTTGTCAACCTGTCGGTGAACTATACCAACCAGGATGCACCGAAGGGCACCCCGGCGCAGGTGAAGATCGGCGAACAGACGCTGACCGCGACATCGCCGGATTTCGCCAAGGCATTGCCCGCGGCAATCAAGGCCCACGGCTATCCGGCTTCAGCCGATCCGGCCGACATCAATCATGTGATGACGGTGCTGTTGCTCTGGGTGCTGGTGATCTACGTGACGCTGGTCTATGCCCCGATCGCGGCATGGCTGGTTGAACTGTTCCCGAGCCGCATCCGCTACAGCAGCATGTCGCTGCCCTACCATATCGGCAACGGCTGGTTCGGCGGCTTCCTGCCTGCAACGGTGTTCGCGATCGTCGCGGCGACCGGAAATATCTACTCCGGCCTGTGGTATCCGATCATCGTCTCCGTCATGAGCCTCGTGATCGGCTTCCTGTTCCTGCCGGAAACCAAGGACGTCGACATCACCAAGACCTGACATCGTTCCGGCAGCGGAAGCCGCGCGATAAGAACTCGCTCGACAAGCCGGCCGCGGATCGCTCCGCGGCCGGCTTTGTATTCGGCTATTAAATGGCACCGAAAAACTGCAGCACGATCTCGCGCCGATGCGGCCGGCGGCGATGTTCTATCAGATAGATCGCCTGCCACGTTCCGAGCGCCAGTTCGCACTTGAGCACGGGGACGTGCAGGGAGTTTGCCGTCAGCATGGACTTGACATGCGCCGGCATGTCGTCGGGGCCTTCGCTATCGTGGGTCCATCCGGCATCCTCGGGCGCGAGCCGATCGAGTACCGTCATCAGATCGTCGAGCACCGACGGATCGGCGTTCTCCTGAATGGTCAACGACGCCGAGGTGTGGCGGATGAACAAGGTCACCGCGCCCACCCGCGCACAAGCATCCCTGACGAATTTCGTGACCTCGGCGGTGAGATCGATAAAGCCGCGCCCGGACGTCTCAACCGTCAGCAGCGAGGTCACGGCGGTGTCGGCGGTGACTGCCGACAGCGCGGTGCGCGATGCAGATTTAGGTGAAGTCATAGAATATCTCTCAGTGCGGTGGCGGGACGGTTTTTAAGAATCTGGTGGTGCCGGCGCACGCCGGAACCAATCACGCCGTGTCCTCTCGTTTGGGTATTGGAGCAGAGACCTACTGCAACAAGTGTTGCCAGGGGTTGTGGGACCCGAGGAAGCCGCAACGGACTTCCCGCTCAAATCTTGCCGCCGACATCCTTCTGCATCCGGTTGGCCATCTCGACCAGCCGCCGCCAAGCCTGTTCCAGAAACGACATCACGCGATTCATGTCCTGATCGCTCGGCAGCGGAATTTCGATCTTGCGTTCGCCATCGGTCGCCTTCGGCTCGGCCTTTTTCAGCGAGTCCCCTTTCGGGAGCGGCTCGTCGATCTTGCCGGTGACAACAGGTTCGCGCGTCGCCAATTGCGCCTTCAGCTTTTCATTGTCGTCCTGCAACCGGCCAATTTCCGCATCCAGCGCTGCGCGTTCGTCAGGCACGAGATAGCAGGCCCAACCGTTGCCGGTATTGGTGCAGGTCGACACTGCGCCGGTCCTTGTATCGAGCCTGATCACGCCATCGGCAACCGGCGATAGGGCGTAGCGGCCGTTCTCGGCGTCCGGCATCGGCTGCGCCGCAGCGGCGCCCATTCCGCCGCAAATTCCGCCGAGGGAAAATGCAACGCACGAAATCACGGCGGTGGCGGCGAATAGTGTGGAGAATTTCGAGGACGATCTCGCTGTCATCACGGGGTACTCCGCCTCAAAACTGGTCCGGTCTTCCTGTCCTGTATTTTTATCCTACGCCTGCGAACGATAGGGCCTGCGGCCGGACTTCAACGCGTCCGCGAGCAATTCGATCCGATCCTGCCCCCAGAATACCTCGCCGTCGAGCACATAGACCGGCGATCCGAACACGTCGGCAGCCAGGGCATCCTGGCGGTTTTGCTCGTAGGCCGCGCTGATCTGGTCGGACCCCGAACGCTCAACTAGCTGCTGGCCGGGAAGCCCCGAATCGTCGGCCATCTTGGCCAGCGTCGCGGGATCGGCGAGGTCTAGCTGGCCTTCCCATACGCCTGCAAAAGCCCGCCGCAGAAATGGATCGGGGTCATGGCCAGCCTCGACCGCCGCGATCACAACCCCGTCCGCCAGCCGCGCGTTGAAGGGCCAATTCGCCGGTTGCAGATGAAAGTTCAGGCCGCGCTTGTCGCGCCAGCGCTGCAGTTCGACCATCCGATAACGCTGACGGACCGGATGACGCTTCAACAACGGCAGGCCGCCGGTTTCGGAGAACAGGTCGACCAGCACCACCGGCTTGTAATTCACTTTGAGATCGTAGGTGTTTGCGACGTCCTGGAAAAATTTGTGCCCGATATAGGCCCACGGCGATTGAATCGAGAAATAGTAATCGACCTCGCGCGGCATGTGGTCTCCCTGGGAGATGTGGATATTCGCGGTCATCCCAACAGACCCGTCAGGGCGATGCAAGATCGATCGTCATCAGGCGCCGGAAGGAACCGGCGGAATATTTTTATCGGACGGACGGATCCGGATCGCGCCGCCCGAGGCAAGGGCGCGCGCCTTGTCGCTATGATTTGGAGCTGACTTGCTCGAGCCGCACCAAAATGCGCGGCCAGCCGCCGCCCATGCCGCGGTAGCCGGCTTCGTCCTGCGGCCGAAAGCCGGACTGCTCCATGCGGACCAGCGTTCCGCCTTCGCAGGGTGTCAGTGTCCATGTGACGATCGTCTTGAGGCCATCCGGCGCCTGGTCGCCCGATGCGTTCCAGCTATAGGCCAGCCGGCGGTTAGGCTCGACGGCCAGCACTTCGCAGTCGGTGACGCCATTCCAAAGCGGAATCGGCGTACTTCGAAAATTGAACCTGTGGCCGACGACCGGCTGAAAGTCGTTCTGCATCAGCCACTCCTCGATCAACGGACCGTGCGTGAGCGCGCGCCAGATCTTTTCCCGCGGATGCGGCATCTGGCGCTCGACGACGAGCGAACGGGTGGCAGCGGCGAGTTCGATCATTGGTCCATCCTGTTCAGCAAGGTTTCGAGGCGATCGAACCGGTCGCGCCAGAAGGAGCCATAGATTCTCATCCAGTCGAGCAGCGGCGCGAGGCCTTGTGGCTGGGCGCTGTAATGGGTCTGGCGTCCGTCGCGGCGGTCCAGCACCAGACCGGCAAGCTTCAGAACACCCAGATGTTTGGAGACCGCGGGCTGGGAAACGCCGGATTGATCGGTCAACACCCGCACGGTCTGCTCGCCATCGCGCGCCAGCCGCTCGAAGATTGCGCGGCGGGTCGGATCGGCGAGGGCGGCAAAAATCTCCGTCGAAGCGATGGGCATAAAAACCCATAACTTATAAGTTATGAATTAGTCAAGATGACTCAGTTTATCGCGTCGGATTTTTGCTAATCACCTGTTGAGCTATTGCACTGCGGCGATTGCCTGGCCTCGGGTTCGTCATAGCGGAGATAAAGCCAATTAAATCAATACGGTAAGTGGTTATTACACAATCTTGACTTGATTAGATGCGGTCAGTATGGTCCGCGCGGCTTTTGAGGGTGACGGGGCGTCATTTCCATCAACCGCATCATCGTTTCGGGTGTCCACAACATGGCGGGCGGCACGAACGATCACGGAAATGGAAGTCGCGATCAATCGTCGTCCGACGAAGCTGCGCTTTCCGCAAGGCTCGGAAGTCTGGATCACCGGTTGTCCGAAATTCGGGACAGCCGCAAAATCAGGACTGACCAACCCGGATCTGAAGGCGGAGACGGAGCTGCCAGAGCCTCGGCGATGGCGCTCGGTTTCCGGCTTTCTTCGGAGTTGATCGCCGGCGTTGTTGTCGGAGCGTTGCTTGGCTGGGCTTTCGACCGTTTGCTGTCGACCTCGCCTTGGGGGCTCATCGTGTTTGTTCTGCTCGGCTTCACCGCCGGCGTGGTCAACGTGGTGAGATCGGCAGGCGTGGCTCCGGACCGCACCAGCCGTTAACACGGAAAGCCGGACCGATTGATTGCAGAACGCCGGCGTGGCCGGCGGTAGTCCAGAGATGCCGCGCGGATGATCGATCCGATCGAACAGTTCCACATCGACAAGCTCTTCACGATTGGCCATATCGGCAATCAGGAGATCGCCTTCACCAATTCGTCGGCCTACATGTTCGGTTCGGTCGCGCTGATTTCGCTGCTAATGATCGGCGGTGTCGCCGGACGGCGGATGGTGCCCGGACGCATCCAGTCGATCGCCGAGTTGAGCTACGAGTTCGTCGCCAGCACCATTCGATCGAACGCCGGCAAGGAAGGCATGAAGTTCTTCCCGCTGGTGTTTTCGATCTTCATGCTGCTGACCGTTTCCAACATCCTCGGCGTTATTCCCTACGGGTTCACGATTTCGAGCCACATCATCGTCACGGCGGCGCTGGCCTTTCTGGTGTTCTTCACCGTTCTGATCTACGGCTTCTACAAGAACGGCCTGAAATTCTTCAAACTGTTCGTACCAAGCGGCATTCCGGTCTTTATCCTGCCGCTGGTCGTATTCATCGAGGTGTTTTCGTTCTTCCTGCGGCCGATCTCGCACTCGGTGCGCCTGTTCGCTAACATGCTCGCGGGCCACATCGCGCTCGCGGTTTTTGCCAGCTTCATTCCGATGCTGGCAGGCCTCGGCATTGCCGGTTACGCCGGCGCCGTGCTGCCGCTCGGCATGGTGATCGCGCTGTCAGCGCTCGAACTGCTGGTCGCATTTCTGCAGGCCTACGTCTTCACCATCCTCACCGTCATCTACCTCAACGACGCTATCCATCCGGGCCACTGATCCGGCCTCACCACCAAACCTCAAGAAGGAGTTCGTTTCATGGATCCGATTGCCGCGAAGTACATTGGCGCTGGTATTGCCTGCATTGGCATGGGTGGCGCCGGCGCAGGCGTGGGCATCATCTTCGGCAATTATCTCGCCGCCGCGGTGCGCAATCCGTCGGCAGCCCAGGGCCAGTTCGGCAATCTGATTTTCGGCTTCGCCGTGACCGAAGCGCTCGGCATCTTCTCGCTGCTGATCGCGCTGCTGCTGCTGTTCGCGCTCTAACCGGCATACTTGGCTGCGCGTATTCCGGCCGCAAAACCGGTATCCGGTTTTTCCCGGAAACGCGCCAGGCGAACAGGAGAAGCCCGTGGCTGAAAGTCATGGCAACACCGGCGGCACCACCGCCCACACCGAAGCCGATGCCCATGAACGCGCGTTCCCGCCGTTCCAGAAGGACACCTTTGCTTCGCAACTGGTGTCGCTGCTGATCGCATTCGTGGCGCTTTATCTGATCGTCTCGCGAATAGCGCTGCCGCGCGTCGGCAGCGTGATCGACGAACGCCAGAAGACGATCGACGGCGATCTCGCCGACGCGCAAAAGCTGAAGGACCAGTCCGACAGCGCGCTGAAAGCCTATGAAAACGAGCTGGCCGCGGCGCGTTCGCGGGCGCAGGCGATCGGCGCCGAGACCCGTGAAAAGCTGAACGCGGCCTCCGAGGCCGAGCGCAAGACGCTGGAACAGCAGCTGTCGGTCAAACTCGCGGACGCCGAAAAGACCATCGCCTCGACGCGTCAGGCGGCGATGGGCAACGTCCGCGGCATTGCCGCGGAAGCGGCGGCCGCGATCGTGCAGCAACTCACCGGTGTCCTGCCTGATGGCAAGTCGGTGGACAGCGCTGTCGACGCGTCCTTGAAGGGATAACACCGATGTTCTCCGAACCGGAATTCTGGGTCGCCGTCGCCTTCGTCATCCTGATAGGCGTGTTCGTTTATTACGGCATCCACCGCACCGTGCTGAAGACGCTCGATCACCGCGCCGACCGCATCAGGGCCGAACTCGACGACGCCCGCCGCCTCAAGGACGAGGCTGCCAAGTTGCTCGGCGAATACCAGGCCCGTCGCGCCAGTGCCGAGCGCGAGGCCCGGGATATCATCGAAAGCGCCAAGGCCGAGGCCGAGCGCATCGCGTCCGAAGCCAAGACCAAGATGGAAGACTTCGTCGCACGGCGGACCAAGACCGCCGAGAGCAAAATCGCGCTGGCCGAGGCGCAGGCGGTGGCCGACGTCCGCTCGGCGGCGGCCAATGCCGCGGTGACAGCCGCCTCCACCATCCTGTCGCAATCGGTGAAGGGCCAGGTCGCCGACGATCTTCTGGCCAAGGGCATTACCGAAGTTCGCCAAAAGCTGAACTGAACGGGCGGCGGCCAATTCTACTTCTTCCTGCCTACTTCTTCTTGCGCCTCGACGCCTTCGGCTCCGGCGTCAGCGCCTGCGGATCGAAGCCGATATAGAAGATGTAGGTATCGACGGTCGCCGCGGTCGGCACCGGATAGACGATATCCTCGGCAACCAGACTGAACGGATCGTTGCCCGCCGCCGACATCGATACGGTCGTGCGGTAGACCTTGGTGGTGATCGTCCGCTCCTGAACGCCGCCCTGCACCACCGCGACTCGAATCGGGACCTCAACCGTGGCCGGGCTTCCGGCCGGGCCGGAGATGACGCGGCCCTGAATCCCAATTCGCGCGGTGATCTGATCGCCGTTTTGCGTGCAATCGCGCGCGGTGCGCGAGATCGTCGCCTGGTAACGCAGATCGCTGCCGGCCGCCTGCTTGCCCGGCAGGCCCACCGCATAGGTGGACGCGCCGGGGCGAATGCGCACCGGGGGACAGAACAATTCATTGTCCACCGGCGGCGGCGGGTTCTCGCCGACGGCTTGCGATCGCGAGCCGAACAACTGGCCGAACCTGTCGCTCATCGACGGGCTGGAATCCGACGAGTCGCCGAACATGCTGCCGCCGCCGCACCCCGACAAAAGGGTTCCGGCAACCGCCAGCGCCAGCGCGCCGCGCAGACGACGCGCCCGGCGGGCACCCCTCATCCGCATCATCAGCCCGTACCCCATCATCCAGACGTTCCCAAGATATTTCATACATTTAACGCGCCCTCGAAGGGAGCGCGTGAAGCGCGCGTTATAACAGCGCAATGGCGGCGAACCCAAGGCGCGCAGCAAAATCCGAAAACAAGGTTAGCCCCGAAAATCCTCGTGCAGCAGGCCGAACAGCAGGTGGTCCTGCCAGACGCCATTGATGCAGAGATAGCGCCGCGCCAGACCCTCGCGGTCGAAACCGCATTTCTCGAGCACCCGGATCGAGGGCGCATTGCTGGGAATGCAGGCGGCCTCGATGCGATGCAGATTGAGTTCGCCGAACAGCGACGGCAGCAGCACCCGCAGCGCCGCCGTCATGTAGCCGCGACGGGCGTGGGGCTGCCCGACCCAATACCCGATCGTCCCCGCCTGCACGATGCCGCGTCGGACATTCGCCAGCGTGACGCCGCCGATCATGGCGCCGTCGGATTCGCGGAATATGATGAACGGATAGGATCGGTCGGCGGCGATATCCTCGGCATAGCGGCGCAGCCGCCGCCGGAAGCCCGAGCGGGTCAGGTCGTCGGACGGCCAGATCGGCTCCCACGGCGTCAGGTAGTTGCGGCTCGATTCGCGCAAATGCGCCCACTGCAGAAAATCCGACATCTGCGGCGCGCGCAGCAGCAGGCCGTGACCGCGCGGGGCGAGTGCCGCCGATCCGCTAGATGGCAAACGAAACAGGGCCATGCATCAAACTCCCGTGCCCGAACCCGATTCAATGCACCGCCGCGCGTTCAGTGCAGGCGCGCCTTGGCCATCGACCTGGTCAATCCTTCCGCAAAAGCCACCGCCGTGTCCAGACCCCTGCCGCTGCCGAGCGCCACCACCGCAGGCCGGCTGCGCGACAACAGCCCCCTTGCCGCGTTGCGGGTCGATTCCACGTTGACGGCGTCGATCCGGGTCACCAGCTCTTCCACCGTCAGCGGACGCCCATAGGCCAGCATGTGACGCGCCAGCTGTTCGGCACGGGAGCTGCAGCTTTCCAGCGCCATCAACAGCCCGGCCTTCATCTGCGCCTTGGCGCGCGCGACCTCGGCTTCGGTCAAGGTTTCGACCGCGTCGTTGATGACATCGACGATCACCTCCATCATTTCCGGCGCGTCGGCGGGGTCGGTGCCGGTATAGAGCCCGAAGAACCCGGTGTCGGAATACGGCGCATGGAAGGTGTAGATCGAGTAGCACAGCCCGCGCTTTTCGCGCACTTCCTGGAACAGCCGCGACGACATCCCGCCGCCGAGCGTGTTGGTGAAGACCTGCAGGCTGAACAGCGACAGGTCGGTTTGCGGCACGCCCTCCAGCGCCAGCGTCAGATGCGCCTGCTCGAGTTCGCGCCGCACCACGCGGGAGCCGCCCTTGCCGAACATCGCCGGTTGCGGTTTCGGCGCCGGCGTGCCGCCGAAGCTCGCGAACCGCTGCGTCACTTCCTCCACTACCCGCTTGTGATCGACGGCGCCCGCGGCCGCCACCACCATGTCGGGCCCGCGATAATGCGTCGAAAGGTAGCCGCGCAGCGTATCGCGGTTGAAGCCCTTCAGGGTCTTCGCCGTTCCCAGCAACGAGCGACCCATCGGCTGGTCCGGATAACACAATTCGTTGAGATGCTCGAACACCACGTCGTCCGGCGTATCCTGCGCCGCGCCGATCTCCTGCACGATGACGCTCTTTTCGCGCTCCAGCTCGTCCGGCACGAAGGATGGATTGGCGAGAATGTCGGCGAGCACGTCGAGCGCCAGCGGCACGTCGGCCTTCATCACCCGCGCGTAATAGGCCGTGGTTTCGGTCGACGTGCCGGCGTTGAGGTCGCCGCCGACCGCCTCGATTTCCTCGACGATCTCGCGCGACGAGCGCCGCGCGGTGCCCTTGAACGCCATGTGTTCGAGCAGATGCGAGATGCCGTGCTCGTTGGGCTTCTCGTCGCGGCCGCCGACCCCGGCCCAGACGCCAAGCGCCGCCGTTTCCAGGTGCGGCATGGTATCGGTGATGACAGTAAGGCCGGAGGGAAGCTTGGTGACGTCGACACTCATCCGGCAACTCCTTGCTTGGCGGCGCGGCTCACCGACTTCACGAACCGCTCGATTTCCGCCTGATCGTTCTTCATGACCTTGATATGTTCGGGCTTCGTCATCAGGCCCTCGAGCCAGGCCGGCAATTCCGGACGCACGCCGCAGGCGGCCTCTACCGCATCGGGAAACTTCGCGGCATGCGCGGTCGACAGCACGATGTTGGGAATTCTGGAATCCGAGGTGTCGCGATCGGCCACCGCCAGCGCGACCGCGGTGTGCGGATCGACCAGCGTGCCGGCCTCGCGCCAGGCGGCGCGGATCGCAGCGCTGGTTTCGGTTTCGTCGGCGCGGCCGGCGTCGAATTCCTCGCGGATATCAGCCAGTACCGGGCCGGGCAGCACGAAACGTCCGGACTGCTTCAGCGATGCCATCAGCCGGCGAATCATGCCGGCGTCGCGGCGGCTCGCCTCGAACAGCAGCCGCTCGAAATTCGACGAGACCTGGATATCCATCGATGGCGAAGCCGTGGCGTGCACCTCGCGGACTTCATAGATGCCGGTCTTGAGCGTGCGCGGCAGGATATCGTTGATGTTGGCGGCGATCCGCAGCCACCGCACCGGCAAGCCCATCCGCTTGGCGACGAGCCCCGCAAAGATGTCGCCGAAATTCCCGGTCGGCACCGTGAAATCGACCTGCCGCAACGGCGCGCCGAGCGCCGCCGCGGAGGTGAAATAGTAGACCACCTGGGCGACGATCCGCGCCCAGTTGATGGAATTGACGCCCGACAGCGAAACCGCGTCGCGAAAGCCGTGATGATTGAACAACCCCTTCACGATCGCCTGGCAGTCGTCGAAAGTGCCTTCGACGGCCAGCGCGTGAACGTTGCCGGCGCCGGTGGTCGTCATCATCCGCCGCTGCACGTCCGATATGCGTCCGTGCGGAAACAGCACGATCAGATCGACATTCTCGAGGCCCTTGAACGCATCGACGGCGGCGCCGCCGGTATCGCCCGAGGTCGCGACCACGATGGTGGTACGCTGCACGCGCTGGGCCAGCACATGATCCATCAGCCGCGAGATCAGCTGCATCGCGACGTCCTTGAACGCCAGGGTCGGGCCGTGAAACAGCTCCAGCATGAATTGATGCGGATCGATCTGGGTCAGCGGCACCACCGCCGGATGACGGAAGGTGGCATAGGCCTCGTTGGCCATGCGACCGAGATCCGCGTCGGCGATTTCGCCGCCGACGAACGGACGGATCACCTCGACCGCGACTTCCCAATAAGGCCGGCCGAAGAACCCGGCGATGGTTTCCGGCGAAAGCTGCGGCCAGGATTCGGGCACGTAGAGGCCGCCGTCGCGGGCCAGCCCGGTCAGCATCACGTCGCAAAAGCCCAGAGCGGGAGCCTCCCCCCGCGTCGAAATATACCGCGTCAAACCGCCCTCCAAAGGCTTCAGGGCTTCCTGCCCAAACCTTTGATATTATTCGATGATCGAAGTCTGCCGATGGCAAAGTGGCTCGCACCATAGAAGATCGAGACGCCAAAGGGTAGCCCGTATGACGATCCGTCAGCCGTCATTCCGCGGCGATGCAAAACGGGGCCGACCACCCAACCGTCATTGCGAGCGCGTCGAAGCAATCCATGATGCAACAAGGAAACAAGATTGGATTGCTTCGCGGAGCCTGTCATCGGGCGCGCATTCGCGCGACCCGTTGGCTCGCATGACGTCAAGACTCCGCGATCCCGCGGCACCATTTGCCCGGGTTATGGGTGAACGTTTCGCACCTTGAGAAATCAGGGCGCGGGGAATGCCGGGTGCCCGTTGCACCCGCAGCCGCGCGTGGTGTGTAGAAAGCACGCGCGTTAGTCACCACGGTCGCACCGGGATCACCCGGCATTCCCGCACACAATGGTTTTAACGGTTTCCTTCGTACTCTCCCCGGTGATCGGGCTTTCTTGTCACCGTCATCGGTGAAATTTCTTTCACCAACTTGACGCCGGCGTCGAGGCGTCAGGACCACACGACTTCGCC
>JAJYAH010000677.1 GCA_021779635.1 Pseudomonadota bacterium
GTCCACTTGGGTATTTTCGGCCATATTGATTTCCCGGAGGCGCAAGAGACGCCAGTGTTCGAAGAGACAAAGAATTTCCGAACCAGATCACGTCAGTCGATGCGGATTCAAAAATATCTATGCGGACGTATTGTGGCGGGAACTCACGCGCCCATTAATGCGGTGACGTGGGCCGCGACTGATTCCTTCAGGCCCTGCAGATCATAACCGCCCTCCAGCACCGACACAATTCGGCCACCGGCGCTTTTATCGGCGATATCCATCAGCTTGCGCGTGACCCAGCCGAAATCTTCCGATTTGAGATTGAGTGACGCCAGCGGATCGCGATAGTGGGCGTCGAAGCCGGCCGAGACGATGATCAGTTCGGGGCTGAACTTGTTCAACTGCGGCAGGATCACGTTTTCAAACGCGGCACGAAACTGGACCCCGCCGTCCTCCGAGGCCAGCGGCGCGTTGACGATGGTGTCGTGCTCGCCGCGTTCGCCGCTGGCGCCGGTGCCGGGAAACAGCGGCATCTGGTGCGTCGAGCAATACATCACTGTCGGATCGGCCCAGAAAATATCCTGGGTGCCGTTGCCATGATGCACGTCGAAATCGACCACGGCGGCGCGGGCGATGCCGTATTTGCGCTGGGCGTGACGGGCGGCAATGGCGGCGTTGTCGAAAAAGCAGAAGCCCATCGGCTTGTTGATCTCGGCGTGATGGCCGGGAGGGCGGATCGCCACGAAAGCATTGGCGTGGCTGCCCGCCATCACGGCGTCGGTGGCGGCGACCGCGCCGCCGACGCCGCGCATCACCGCTTCCCAGGTGCCTGGCGACATCGAGGTGTCGCCGTCGAGATAGATCAGGCCGCTCGACGGCGCGATATGCCGGAGTTCGCCGACGTAATGCTCGTTGTGACAGAGCATGACCGAATCAAGATTGCCTTCCGGTGCCTCGCCGCGCACCAGCGGTGCGAAGCGATCTTCCGCGAGTACCTCGGCGACGGCGCGCAGCCGGTCGGCGCGCTCGGGATGCCCGGGAGGCGTGGCGTGTTCGAGACAGGCCGGGTGGCTGAGAAGAAGCGTCGTCATGCAATGCCCTGGCGCGTCAGAACGCGCTTCTCGAGGAAGCGCTAATCTAGGGGCTGGGCGGCCGCTGCGAAAGAGCCGTGCCGCATGTGCAACGCGAGCCTTCGTTTCGATTCAATCGGAACGAGGGCTTTATCTCTTCATTTTGACGCGTTTTCTTCGCGCGAACCGGTATCCACTCCGCTGGAAAACGCGCTAGTTGATCCGCGCGATGCGGTCGGCTGACGTGGGCCCGATCGGGCTGTTGGCCTTGAAATAGGCGTAGAGCGCATCGACGTCATAGCCGCCGAATTGCGGCGCGGCCCCGTCCTTGAGGACGGTGAAACCATCGCCCCCGACTGACAGGAAACTGTTCACCGTCACCCGATAGCTCGCCGCGGGATCGACCGGTTGCCCGTTCAGCGACATCGAAGCGGCGATCACGCGGTCGCCATAGGGCTTGGCGTTGTCCCAGGTGTAGCTGAAGCCCTTCGAGACCTGCAGGATCCGCGGCCGTTTCGGATCGGCCCATTGCTGCTCCAGCGTGTCCTTGATCTGCTTTCCGGTCAGCGTCAGCGTGACCAGCTGGTTGCGGAACGGCTGGCTGGCGAACACGTCGGCGTAGCTCACCGCACCGTCTTGCTTCTTCGCGATATCGGTGCGGACGCCACCCGGATTGGTGAATGCCACCAGCGCTCCGCCGTTGGGAGCGGCGCGGGTCGCCGCCAGCTGGGCGTCGGCGATGATGTCGCCGAGCGCACTCTCGCCGGCGTCGTTGGGGGTGCGCGACAGGGTTTCGGTGACCGATCCTGCCGGGCGGTTGGCGATCGGTCCGGCAACCCTGTCGTAGGACTCCAGCAACGCGGTCTGCTCCGGATCCCTGGCGTAGACGCTGGTGCGGACGATCTTGTTGTCGGCCCTGGCGCTGACGATGTCGCGGGTCGCGGAATCGAGCTTGAGGTCGATCGCGGTCACGATGGTTCCGTATTTGTCGCCGGACGTGACCAGCCGTCCGTCGATATCGCAGACATAGGCCTGATGGGTGTGGCCGCTGATCACGACGTCGACCGCGCGGTCGAATTTCTTCACGATGTCAACGATCGGTCCGGAGATCCCCGGGCACTCATTGTAGTCGCCGGTCGGAAAGCCGCCTTCATGGATGAGCACCACGATGGCCTCGACGCCGCGCGCCTTCAATTCCGGCACCAGCGCATTGACGGTTTCAGCCTCGTCCTTGAATTCGAGCCCCGCGACCCCCACCGGCGAGACGATGTTCGGCGTTCCCTTCAGGGTGAGGCCGATAAACGCCACCGGGATGCCCTCGAATTCCCGGATCTCGTAGGCGGGAAATACCGTCTTGCCGGTGTCCTTCTCGATCGTTGAGGCCGCGAGATAGTGAAACTTCGCGCCGGTGAACGGATGCGGCCCCTGGCATTTGTCGGTGGGGTGGCAGCCGCCGTTCTGCATGCGCAGCAGCTCGTCCTTGCCTTCGTCGAATTCGTGATTGCCGACGGAAGCCACCGCAAGCCCCATCATCGACAGCGATTCGATGGTCGGCTCATCATGAAACATCGCCGAGAGCAGCGGGCTGGCGCCGATCAAATCTCCGGCGGCGACAAAGATGGTGTTCTTGTTCCCCTCACGGAGTTGCTTGACCAATGTCGCCATATGCTCGGCGCCGCCGGCTTCCACCATGATCTTCTTGGTCTGGTCGGCGGGATCGGTGATCTTGATTCCGCCCGGGGAGGGGCGCAGGTAGCCGTGGAAATCGTTGATGGCGAGAATTCGCAGATCGACCGTATCGGCCGCTTCGGCGGCCGAGCGGGAGGCGGGGCCCAGCAGGGCCAGCAGCACGGCAACGATGGGCAGGATGGATCTTGGTTGTTGGATAAGTCCTGGTTGGATAAGTCTTGGCATAGGAGGCAACATTTTCCGGGGCGGGCCGTGTTATGCTTTCTGAGGCGAAAACGGTATCGCTGGTGGACGGCGAACCGTACCCTACATGAACGCCGGTGACGCCTGAATGTCTCGGCCGAGTTTATCCGGAAAGTGAAGAGAAGGGATTCCTGAATGGACAGCGCGATGCAGTTGACGGGCATTCACCATCTGACCGCGATTTCGGCAAGACCGCGCGACAATCTGGCTTTCTATACCGGGCTGCTCGGCATGCGGTTGGTGAAGAAGACCGTCAACCAGGACGACGTCAGCGCCTACCATCTGTTCTACGCGGACGGAAAGGCCAATCCCGGCACCGATCTCACCTTCTTCGATTTCCCGGCCGCCCCGGAGCGGCGCGGCAGCAACAGTATTTCCGCTACCTCATTGCGCGTCGCCGGCGAGAAAAGCCTCGGCTACTGGAGGGACAGGTTGAAGAAAGCTGGCGGCCACACCGGCGATGTCGCGCAGGTCGACGGCCGGTTGACGCTGCCGTTTGAGGATAGAGAAGGCCAGCGTCTGGTGCTGGTCGATGACGGTGGCGCGGGTCCGGCGTCGCCATGGGAGAAAAGCGCGGTGCCGGCGGAGCATCAGATTCGCGGCCTCGGTCCGATCGTGCTCAACGTGCAAGATCTCAAGCGCACCGAGCAGGTGCTGACCGGCGCGATGAACATGCGCCGGGCGCGCGACTACGCCGCGCCGGACGCCAACGCGCGGGTTCATGTCTTTGCGATGGGTGAGGGCGGTCCGGCCGCCGAACTGCATGTCATCGAGAATACGGATTTGCCGATGGCGCGGCAGGGTGCGGGCGGCGTGCATCACGTCGCGTTTCGCACGCCGAACGACGAGCAATATCATGCCTGGACGCATCGGCTCAACGAACTCGGCATCCGCAACTCCGGCGAGATCGACCGGTTTTATTTTCGCAGTCTTTATTTCCGCGAGCCGAACGGCATCCTGTTCGAGATTGCCACCGACGGTCCCGGCTTTGCCACCGACGAGCCGATGGAAGCACTCGGCGAAAAACTGGCGCTGCCGCCATTTCTGGAGCCGCGCCGCGCGCAGATCGAAGCCGGACTGAAGCCGATCGGGTGAGATTGGCAGACTGGCCTACGGCTTTGGTTTTTTCGGCGCGCGCTTCTTTGGTTTGGGGCCGGATCCGGCCGGCGCGGCGGCATCGTCGCCCTCGCACGGCCAGGCATCTCTGAGGGCTTCGATCGCAAGCGTAATTCCGGCCTCGCTCAGTCGATCCGGATTCTTGTCGATGTACCGCAACAGCACCTTGGCGCTTTCCAAAACGCTGCCTTGCGCGGGGGCGCATGCGCGCGTGTCAGCTGGCATGTTGGGTGAAAACACCATGGCGGTCTCGAGCATTCCCTCACATGAGCCGGCAGCCCGTGCCGCGTCGGTATCTTGAAACGAGCCCTCAACAAGGGAC
>JAJYAH010000678.1 GCA_021779635.1 Pseudomonadota bacterium
AGCGGATTTTGTCGCGGCAGATGCTCAATGCGGCGATGGCGCGGTCGATCGCAGCGTCGCTGATATAGCCGGTCGCCGAAATGCCCTCGCCAAGCCGGATGATCCGCGAAAACGAATCGACCACGCGAAACCCCTCGCCGGTCGGACAGGCGATCAGGAGGCGGCAATTGTTGGTGCCAAGGTCCAACGCCGCATAGACGCCGGTTCCGGCGGCCGGCGGCCTGACAGCCCCCGGCACCTCAGCGCCTGCCGCCGCCGATCCATGCAGGCCGCCATGCGGCCCCTGGCCGTCGCCTCCGCGCGGCCTCAGGCCATCGCGAAGCCGCGTGTCATCTTTCATCCAAATTGTCTTTCCGTGGCCGTTTGCGGCCAACGAGGAATTTCCCTTCACGGAAAGTTTAGCAGCGCGCAGCGGCGGTGCAACAGCCGTCACATGGGACCATGCTCAATCAGGCGTTGTCGATCGGTTAAGGCTGCATTATCTCCTGTGGAACCAGGAAAATGCGCGAAGAATCGGCATCTCAAGGATCCGGCAATGCAAGATTACACGTCCAGCAACGCTCAGGACAACGCTATCGCACTGCAGAAATTCGGTGTCGGGCAACCGGTCCGCCGCAAGGAGGACGACACCCTGGTGCGCGGCAAGGGTAAATACACCGACGATTTCTCGCTGCCCGGCCAGGTCTATGCCTGGATCGTGCGCTCCAGCCACGCCCACGGCATCATTCGCGGCATCGACACCGAAGCCGCCAAGGCAATGCCGGGCGTGCTCGGGGTATGGACCGGCGCCGACCTCGCTTCGGCAAATTACGGGCCCTACACCTGCGGCCTGCCGATCAAGAGCCGCGACGGCTCGCCGCTGCTGCAGACCAATCGTCCCGCGTTGGTAAGCGACAAGGTGCGTTTCGTCGGCGACCCCGTGGCGTTTGTGGTGGCCGAGACCCTGGCGCAGGCGCGCGACGCCGCCGAAGCCGTGGTGCTGGATATCGACCCGTTGCCGGCCGTGACCAGCGCCGAGGAAGCGGCAAAGCCCGGCGCGCCGCAGCTCTACGATCACATCCCGAACAATGTGGCGCTCGACTATCACTTTGGCGACGCCGCCAAGGTTGCGGCCGCCTTCGCTGACGCGGCCCATGTGACCAAGCTCGATATCGTCAATACCCGCGTGGCGGTGGTGGCGATGGAGCCGCGCGCGGCGCTGGCCTCCTACGACAAAGCGAACGAGCGATACACGATTCAGGTTCCGACCCAGGGCGTCGCCGGCAATCGCACGACTCTCGCCAAGAACCTCCTCAAGGTGCCGAACGAGAAGGTTCACCTGCTGACGGCCAATGTCGGCGGATCGTTCGGCATGAAGAACATCAGCTACCCCGAATATATCTGCATCCTGCACGCCGCGAAGGTGCTGGGCCGTCCGGTGAGATGGACCGACGAGCGATCGACCAGCTTCCTGTCCGACAGCCACGGGCGCGCGCAACAGATTCACTGCGAACTGGCGCTCGACCGCGAAGGCCGGTTCCTCGCGGTCAAGGTCTCGGGCTACGGCAATCTCGGCGCCTATATCAGCGGCGTCGCGCCGGTTCCGCTGTCGCTGAATATCGGCAAGAATCTCGCCAGCGTCTATCGCACGCCGCTGATGAGCATCGACATCAAGACCGTCTTGACCAACACCACGCTGATGGGCGCCTATCGCGGCGCAGGACGGCCCGAGGCCAATTATTTCATGGAGCGCCTGATCGATCGCGCCGCCGACGAAATGGGCATCGACCGGCTGACGCTGCGCAAGCGCAATTTCATCAAGCCCGCGCAAATGCCGTTCGCCGCATCGTCCGGCGTCACCTATGACAGCGGCGATTTCCATGGCGTATTCAGCAAGGCGCTGGAGATTTCCGATTACGCCGGGTTCGCCAGGCGGAAAAAGGAAAGCCGCAAGCGCGGCTTGCTCAGGGGCATCGCGATCGGCTCCTACCTGGAAGTCACCGCACCTCCCGGCGTCGAACTTGGCAAGATCGTGTTCGAGGACGACGGCTCGGTCAGGTTGATCACCGGCACGCTCGACTACGGCCAGGGTCACGCGACGCCCTTTGCGCAGGTGCTTTGTGCCGAGCTCGGGGTGCCCTTTGAGAGCGTCAGGCTCGAGCAAGGCGACAGCGATATCGTCCATACCGGCAACGGCACCGGCGGCTCGCGTTCCATCACGGCCAGCGGGATGGCGATCGTCGAAGCCTCGAAGCTGATCATCGAGAAGGGCAAGCGCGCGGCCGCGCATCTGATGGAAGCCGCCGAAGGCGACATCGAATTCGGCAATGGCCGTTTCACCATTGCCGGCACCGATCGCAGCATCGACATCATCGAACTGGCGCGCCGCTTGCGCGCAGGCAAGATGCCGGAGGGCGTGCCCGCCTCGCTCGACGTCGACCATACCACCGAAGGCGTGCCGTCGACCTTTCCCAACGGCTGCCATGTCGCGGAAGTCGAGATCGACCCCGAGACCGGGATCGTGCAGATCGTCCGCTATACCGGCGTCAACGACTTCGGCACCATCGTCAATCCGATGCTGGTCGCCGGACAGCTGCATGGCGGCGTCGCGCAAGGCATCGGACAGGCGCTCATGGAATGCGTCAGCTATGACGCAAGCGGCCAGCCGATCACAGGATCGTTCATGGATTATGCGATGCCGCGCGCCGGCGATATCCCCGTCATGGCGGTCGGCGATCATCCGGTGCCCGCCAAATCCAATCCGCTCGGCACCAAGGGCTGCGGCGAAGCCGGCAGCGCCGGCAGCCTCTCCACCATCGTCAACGCGGTGGTCAATGCGCTGTCCGAATTCGGCATCGCGCATATCGACATGCCGCTGACCCCGGAGCGGGTCTGGCGCGCCATCCAGGACGCCAAGGCAAAGGTGGCGTGAAGGCAATCGTCGCGTCGGCGCCTCAATCCTTCTCGACCGCGCCGCCGCTGTCGGCCCAGCCCTTGAAGCCACCGAGATTGCGCACGTCCTTGTAGCCCATGTCCTTCAGGGTCTTGCCGGCGAGAGCGGATCGTCCGCCGGAGGCGCAGTACACGATCACGGTTTTGTCGCGATCGAACGCCTTGTCGTAATATGGACTGTCCGGATCGGCACGAAACTCCAGCATGCCGCGGGAAACGTGCTTGGCTCCCTGAACCTTTCCGCTCGCCTGTACTTCGGTGCCGTCGCGCACATCGACCACAAGAACCTCACCGCGCTCGATCAGGGCTTTCGCCTCTTGCGGGCTGATGGTCGGAACCGCGCCGTTGGCCGCGGCCAGCAATTCTTTAACTGAGATCGACATCGTATTCTCCCTGTGGGCTGTCAACTGCGCGGCCTGAAGCGGCCGCCGTTCGCATTCTCTTGTTACGCCGCCGCCTGCTCGCGCGGCTGATAGATCGCAATGTGCTCGCAATGCGCCACCGGGGTGCGGCCGTTGGCGACGACGAGCGCGTTGAGTTCGACAAAGCGATGACCTTTCTTTTCATAGTTGCCGGTGACCTTGGCGCGTGCGGTCAACTCATCGCCGCTTCCGCTGGCCGCCAGCAACTGCATCCGGCTGCCGACATGAATCCACGGTCCCAAGATCGCGTTGTCGACCAGCACCTTGTTCATGATGCGCTGGAGGAGGCCGGGATGGCCGAGCCGCTCCCGCGCATAAATCGTGTCGGTCTCGCGCACGTCAGTCAGATATTCCCCGGCGGCATCGCCAGCCCATGCGCGCGGCACCGTGCCCAGCCACTTGCCGAGTTGGTAGGAGGTCGCGTTCACCGGCGCGCGCTCTGCCACCGCCGCCGTCTCCGTGAAATCCGAAATCGAAATCGATGGCGCGGACACCGGCAGCGACGCGCTTCCGGTCGCACAGAGTTCGCCGCGGCTTTCGACCTCGATCGAAAGCACGCCGTCATTCTCCTCAGCCGTGACGTAAGCGGTTTCGCCGTCATAGACCGGCTTGACGAAGCGCGCCTCGATCAAGCCGCGCTCAAGGAACGCCCGGCCCCATTTCCTGACCGGCAGGTGGATCATGTAGGCCATCACATCGACACCCGGCACCAGTCCGCCGCTGAACCCGAACCGACGCGCAACCTGGTCGTCATGCATCTTGTTTTCGGAAAGTTTCGCGGTGTTGTAGGCGACCACGCTGTACGCTTCGAGCCGGCTCGTCATCCCTATTTCCCTGGTTATTTCGGCGGTCCTTCGGCCGATAATGGTACGCGAACAAAACGCCGTGGCAAGCGCGTTCCAGCCCGTGTTTTCCTCGCATTTCCTCAGCCAATGGGTTACGACGCGGATCTTGAGAGCGCCGGCTTGCGTTCTGCGGCCAATCCCCAACCGATGACGCCCATTTGAATACCACCCGCATCTATGTCGACGCCGACGCCTGCCCGGTCAAGGACGAGATCTACCGC
>JAJYAH010000679.1 GCA_021779635.1 Pseudomonadota bacterium
TGCGACCTGCGCCTTGCCGGCCTGAAGCTGTCCCCATGCGGTGACGACGTTGGCGCGGGTCTGATCCCTCGTCTGTTCGAGAACGAGGCGTTGCTGCGCCAGCGTTTCCTTGGACTGGCGGATCAGCGAGTATTCGGCGCCGCCCTGATACAACGGAACATTGACCTGGGCGATCGCCGAGGCAAAAAACTGCTTGGGCGTGAAAATAGATGGCTGATAGGCCTCCTGGACGGAAGCTTGCGCCGTCACGGTCGGAAGCAGCGCGCCTTCGTTCACCTTGACTTGAAGAAAGCTGACATCGATGCCGTACATCGCGGCGGTCACATTCGGATTCTCTATCAAGCTGAGTTCGACCGCACTCGGCAGCGTTTTCGGCAGGAAGCGATCCACCGGGGAGCCTGGCGCGAGAGCTTCCGGTTCGTTGCCGATGATGCGGCGGAAGTTCGATCGCGTCGTCGTGAGATTGGATTCAGCGGTCAGTTGCTGCGTCCGGCCGGCGGCAAGTTGCGCCTCCGACTGCGCGACGTCCGTGCGCGTTACTTCGCCCACATTGAACCGATCGCGGGTCTGCTTCAATGTCTGTTCGAGCACACGGGTGTTGCTGCGCTGAACCTCGACGATGGCGGCATCGCGCAGATAATCCATGTAGATCGTGGCCGCGCTGAGCAGGACGCTCTGTTCGAGAACCCGCAAGCCCTCGCGCGCACCCGAGACCTGCCCCTCGGCGGCGCGGGTTTTATTGGCGGTCTGATTGCCGTTGTACAGCGTCTGGGTAACGGTACCGCCGGCGCTGAGCGGCGTTTGCGCCGCGTGAAAATCAGCGCCCGGGCCTCCAAAGCTCGAAAGCGCATCGGTGTATTGATATCCGGCGCTCGCGGTCACCGCGACCTTGGGGCGATAGCCCGACAGCGCCTGCGGCACGTTTTCATCGGTGGATCTGACGAGGGCACGCTGCGCATTGAGCTGCGGATTGTTCTGGTAGGCGCGCACCAGCGCAGCCTCAATGGTATCGCCCAGGGCCGGCGCAAGACCCATATACGCAACCAGGAGGACCGCTGCCGCAGCCCCGGTAACGACTTTCACGCCATTCATCCCAGATAATCCATCCATGTATTCGCCGGCTCAGACGCTCTTGAACCGGGGTATTCGCTATTTCGAGTCCCGCATCCCGTACCTTATGCCCCGCGCAAGCGAGACGGAACCCCCGGCGGCGACCCCCCGGTGGAAACTCTCCCCGTGGGGCATCCGGGCCACACTTTTGATTCAGAACAGGATTTACTGGGGATTCCGAACGGAATTTGTGATTGTCCGGGACTAGAAAACGAATGCGGGCAGCCGTTCAAGCCCCGGCAAGACCGGAACCGTCGCGTCGAACAACGTCCGGTGCCCGAAATCGTCATGGGAGCGCGTCACGATCATGGCCCGTGGCGGCTGCGTCATGGCAAAAACCCCGACCAGCCGGCCGCCATCCCTGAGCTGCCGGTAAAGCCGGTCGGGCGTGACCTCGGTCGCACCATTGAGCACAATCACGTCAAACGGCGCGTTCGCCGGATCGCCGTCAGCGGCCGCGGCAGCCTTGACTGTCACATTTCCCAGTCCGATCTCGGCCAGAATGGCACCTGCCCTGGCGCTCAGTGACGGGTCGCTTTCAGTCGCCCTCACCTGCCCCGCCAGCTCGGCAGCCAGGGCAGCGGTATATCCGGTCGCACAACCGACCACCAAGACTCTGTCCGTGTTCGTGATTTCGGCCGCCTGCAGCATTTTCGCGGTCACTGCCGGCTTGATCAGGTAGCGCTTCGCGGAAGTTCCTTCGCTGACCTCGAGATCGAGGTCCAGATAGGCCAGGGCACGCTGGCTCTGGGGAACAAACGCTTCACGCGGTACCGCCAGCATCGCATCGATAATTCTGCCATCGGTGATGTCGCTGGGGCGAACCTGACCATCGACCATCTTCTGGCGCGCGGTCGAAAAACCGGACATTGAGGGACCCTGAAGTCGAGCGGACGCAGCCGCGGGAGAAGCTTAAGACGGCGTCATCTTTGGTACAAGGATCGGCAAAACGCAACATGACGATTGCGCCGCGAGCGCCCGCGCGCCGCCGTTCCTCGCGACCGTTGGGCGATGGAATGCGCCTATTCGATCGTAACGGCGAGCCGGCCAATCAGCCTCGCGACCTCGTCCAAATGATCGGAGTCGTGATTCTTGACGGCCTGCGCCAGACGAACGAGGCATTCGTCGTCGCTCATCGCAGGTGTGTTGCTCGGAACGATCGAAGGCCCCGCCTTGATGAGATCGGTCTGGATATCGGACATGAAGCTAACCTCAATGGAATCCGGCCCGATCGAGAGTCGTCGGTGATTGAGTCGAATTAGCGGTCAATTCGCGGCATGGTTGCGCCGCGGGATTGCGGCGGCACCTCGAGACCGCGATTTTTGTAGCCCACGAAGGGACCACAAATCGCTGTGGCACAGCGCTTTTCCGTCCCCGCAGAGCGCCGCATCCGCAGCGCCCATTTCGTCCTTTGCAAGGCTTGGAGGCTTTGTTATACGCTGCCCGGCGCGGGCTTGGTTTCGCTCTGTTCCTCGGTAGCTCAGCGGTAGAGCATTCGACTGTTAATCGAATGGTCGCTGGTTCGAATCCAGCCCGGGGAGCCAGCCAAATCAATCACTTAGCCCAAACTCTTCACCTCCGCTAAATTGCTTGTGTCGGCACTGTGTGGGCAAATGCCTTACCGCCGCAGCTGCGGTGCTCCCTGCATTCCAGCTCAATGCGAATCGCGCTGATCCTGAGCTTCCAGGGCGATCTGTTCGGCTGCTCGCCGCGCGAAGATCGCCGGCCGGTGGATATACGGGAATAACCCGCCAAATTACTCTTGAGATGGCACCACGCGTGTAGATTGCGGTTTCGATTCGTTGGAACCCGCGTGATGCTGAAGTTTCACCCCGAGCCTGGGACAATTTTGATATGCGACTATTCAACCGGTTTTCGCCTTCCTGAGATGGTGAAAAAGCGTCCGGTCGTCACCATATCTCCTAGGCTAAAGCGACGTGACGGACTGATCACTGTGGTGCCCCTCAGCACCAGTGCGCCAAGCCCAGTATGCGATCACCACTGCAAGATCACGATCAAGCAGGCACTGCCTAAGCCCTTTGATTCTGAGGAAATGTGGGTAAAGGCGGACATGCTGGCGACCGTCGGGTTCGAGCGGTTAGACTTGGTTAGAACTGGCCGGGACCCGTTCGGAAAGCGTAAGTACTTGACGCCGCAACTGGAACCCGCGGCATTGGAAATCGTTTACCAATGCGTGCTACATGCCATAGGGCTAGGGCACTTGACTCAGCCCGAGAAGTGACCATTTCATACGCCGTTCCTGCGCTGTCCTTCGGGACATCAGGCTTTCAAGACCTCGCGAGAGGCAACCGCGTAAACGAGCGATGCCAAGCTCACTGCGCGGTTTTGAAATAAAAAGCCCCACTCGGGAAGCCGAGTGGGGCTTGGCATTTTCGGAGGTCGCTTACTCAGTGCGAACTGGCCTCCGCGACTTCCACAGATAGTCCGTGACTCCAGGAAGCTCGCTAGTGAGTCCGGGAGTTGCGGGCTGTGATGGGCCGGCCGACCGGCGCCAGCGAATCGGCGAGCCCCGGCGGCTCAGCGATGGTGGATCGAGCGGAACCTTGCGCTACGTCATGGTCTCTGGTTCGACAGGGCCGTCATATCCTGACCGATGGCCCATTTTGTTTTCAGGTGCCCGGCGACAAGCCTCAACGTCCAGCACCAATTGGATGGCGATCCAGATATCTCCGAAAACGAGTATGAGGGGATCGCATGCCCAGCCTGTACGAGACTGCATTTCATCAACCGAAAGACCGGCAAGCTTCTGGGCGAGAAAGAAAACCCGTCGGGTTGAGGCGGCGAGTTTCTAATCAGTTAGCGGTGTGAGATTCGGACGTCCGCGACCGGCAAACAGCAGACTTACATGAGCGTCAGCCAGCCGGGCTGCGAGGCGACGCCGCGGGCATAGTGGTGAGCGGAGCAGCCCCAAGGGAAATGGCTCCTGCAGGCTTTTTCCGATGAGCCAAGCGTTTGCGCGCCACCCCGGATAGCCGGGCGCGACCGCGCTCCTTTGGAATGGACGAGGTTATTGCCGACGTCATTTTGATTTGTAGCGAGTCGACCTTCGCAATTAGCGTCGAGAGCTGAGAGGATATCGTTTTTACATCGGACCGTTCGTCCGTCAGGCTTGATCTTAGGCTATCAAGCTTAGTTGCATCCTGCTGAAGCAGAGCGCTGTTTTGTTGCAATAGGGATCCATTTTCCTGCAGCAGAGCCGTGTTTCGTTGCAACGAGGCCCCGTTGCCCTGTAGCAAAGTGGTGTTTCGCTGCAATGACGATCCATTGTCCTGTAG
>JAJYAH010000680.1 GCA_021779635.1 Pseudomonadota bacterium
TATTTCTTGATCGGCTTTGCGATCCTGTTCCCATCTATCGAACCATTGATGATGCTGCCAAAATGGCACGATTGTCTGCAAAATCAATGACGGTTGGCACTAGCTCTTTTCGCGACTGAGAGCTAGACTCAATCTGAACGTGCATCGCGCGGCTTGAACATATGGGGATGCTGAATGCTCAAAAGATCCATGCTGCTGGAAGCCGCCGGGATTGTCGCGATTCTGCTGGGAGGGGCGACGATGCCGGCCAAAGCCCAGATCCATATTGCCGTAGCCGGCCCGTTGACCGGAGAAAACGCTGCGTTTGGAACGCAGATGAAACAGGGCGCTGAACAGGCCGTCGCTGACATCAACAAGGCCGGCGGCGTGCTAGGCAAGCAGTTGATACTGGACGTCGGGGATGACGCATGCGATCCGAAGCAGGCGGTGTCGGTGGCGAACCAACTCGCGTCTAAGGGCGTGACAATGGTAGCCGGTCATTTCTGCTCTGGCAGTTCGATCCCGGCCAGCAAGGTCTACGGCGAGGAAGGTATCCTGGAAATTTCACCGGCCTCCACCAACCCGAAATATACCGACGACGGAAGTTGGAACACCTTCCGCGTCTGCGGCCGCGATGACGAACAGGGTAAGGTTGCCGGCGATTACCTGGCCAAGCATTTCAAGAATGAGAAGATCGCAATCCTGAATGATAACTCAGCCTACGGCAAAGGCCTTGCGGACGAGACCGCAAAGGCGCTGCATGCCGCGGGTGGGAAGGAAGTACTCAACTCAGCCTATACACCGGGTGAGAAAGACTATTCTTCGATCGTTAGCCGCCTGAAAGAGGCCGGCGTCAGCGTGATCTACGTTGGTGGCTATCACACGGAGGCGGGGCTGATCATACGGCAGGCCAAAGAGCAGGGGATGAAAGCCACGCTGGTCGGCGGCGATGCACTGCTGACGAACGAGTTCTGGCAAATCTCGGGTGATGCCGGCACTGGGACGATGATGACATTCCCTCCTGACCCGCGGTTGATGAAGTCAGCGTTCGATGTGGTGGCGGAATTCAAGGCGAAGAAGATCGATCCCGAGGGGTATGTGCTTTACACCTACGCTGCGGTCCAGGTGTGGGCTGATGCCGTGAAGAAGGCCGGGACCGCGGACGCGAGGAAGGTGGCGGCAGCGCTCAAGGCCTCAGGCAATTGGCCGAGCGTCTTGGGCCCGATCAGCTTCGACAAAAAGGGCGATACGACTGGGGGCGGGTATGTGTTCTACGTCTGGAAAAACGGGTCCTACGCTCAGATGTAGTTCCATTGAGCGGATGACTGTCGCGGCAGGGAGAGTGTAGCCTCCCCCTCGCCGCGGACAAACCGCAGTGTCAGCGTTCGACGGGTCGCCTTTAGCTTACCATTTCCTGCCACTCCGCCTCGGTCATCGTTCGGACGCCCAATTCGGCGGCTTTGCGCGCCTTCGATCCGGCATCTACCCCGACGACCACGAAGTCGGTCTTTTTCGACACGGAGTCCGTCACCTTCGCCCCGAGCGCTTCCGCACGAGCCTTGGCTTCGGGTCGTGTCATCGTCTCTAACGTGCCGGTAAAAACCACCGTTTTGCCGGCAATAAGGCTATCCGAGGCATCGGCGTGGACAGCCTCCTCAATGGTCAGTTCGGCAGCTAGTTCGTCGAGGGCAGCTATATTGCGAGCCTCGGCAAAGAAATCGGTCAGTTCCTCGGCGATGGTGGGGCCAATGCCGCTGATACTACCGAGTTCCACTCGCTCATCCGAGCCGATCTGCGAGGCGGCCAGCATCTGAGCGCGCCAGTTCGCAAAGGTGCCATAATGCCGAGCAAGCAGCTTGGCGTTGGTGGCGCCGATGCGGCGAATACCAAGAGCGAAGATAAACCGCTCCAATGTGATCGTGCGGCGGGCGACTATGGCCCGGCATAGGTTGCGGGCGGATACCTTGCCCCAACCCTCGCGCTTGGCGATTTCGCCTTCCCGTTCGGGTAGTTTGAACAGATCAGCCGGACCGTGCAGCCAACCTTCGTTGAAGAATTCCTGAATGGTTTTGTCGCCGAGCCCGTCGATATCGAAGGCGGGGCGAGAGACGAAATGAATCAGGCGTTCCACCCGCTGCGCCGGACAAATCAATCCCCCGGTGCAACGGCGAACCGCCTCGCCAGGTGGCCGGACGGCATGGCTCCCACAGGCCGGACAAACATCAGGGAACGAATACGCAACCGAGTCGGCGGGACGGCGTTCGGTTACCACTGAAACGACTTGCGGGATGACGTCGCCAGCTCGTTGCAGGACCACAGTGTCGCCGACGCGGACGTCCTTACGGGTGATCTCATCTTCATTGTGCAACGTGGCACGGGCCACCAGGACGCCGCCGACATTCACGGGTTCAAGTTCCGCGACCGGCGTCAATGCACCAGTGCGTCCGACCTGTATTCGGATCTCCCGAAGCACCGTCGTCGCCTGCTCCGCCGGGAACTTCCACGCAATCGCCCATCGCGGAGTTCGGCTAACAAAGCCCAGCCGGCGCTGCAAACCAAGGTCGTCGACCTTATAGACGACACCGTCGATGTCGTAGCCAAGGCCGCTCCGGGCGAGACTAATCTTGATCTGGAAAGCCTCGGCGTCCGTTTCGTTGTCCAGCAGGCGGGACAGGGGATTGACGTCGAAACCCCAGTCTTTCAGCCGCTGCAGATACGCCCAATGGGTTGCCGCCACTGGCTCGCTGCTTTCCCCTTGGGCGTAGGCGAATAATGACAGGGGCCGGCTGGCGGTGATGCGTGGGTCCAACTGCCTCAGGCTGCCAGCCGCCGCGTTACGGGGATTGGCGAATACCCTGGCCCCGGCTTGGGCCTGAATTTGATTGAGCGCCAGGAAGTCCGCCTTGGTGATAAATACCTCGCCACGGATTTCGATCAGTGCCGGGGCTTTACCCAGCAACTCGGCGGGGACAGATTGTATAGTCCTTAGATTGGCGGTCACGTCCTCGCCCTCCGATCCGTCGCCGCGGGTCGCGCCGCGGACGAAACGGCCATGCTCATAGGTCAGATTGATCGATAAGCCGTCGATTTTAGGTTCGGCGACCAACGTCAGCGGTTCGGTGCGGCCTAAAAAGCGCTTCGCCCGCGTGCAAAACTCCGTGAACTCCATCGCATCAAAGGCGTTATCCAAGGACAACATCGGCACGCGATGCCTCAGCTTCGCAAAGCCCGACTCAAGTGCTCCACCCACGCGAGCGGAAGGCGAATCCGCTCGGATCAATGTCGGAAACCGAGCTTCGATGGCTGCATTGCGCTGCCGCAACGCGTCGTAATCCGCATCAGAAATTTCTGGCGCATCATGCGTGTGGTAGGCGGCGTCATGGTGCGCGATGTCTCGGGCGAGTTGCGCGAGTTCCTCGGCGGCCTCGGCTTCCGTCAAGGCGTCGATGGGAATTGCCGAGTTCACACCAGCAACCCTTGCTGCGGCCGTTGTCCCTTCAACAGATCGTCCGCCGCCGCGCGGGCCGCGTCGGAGACAATCTCCCCGGCCAGCATGCGGGCGATTTCCTCGCGGCGCGCGTCAGCCGCCAGGCGATCCACTGTCGTGGCAGTTCGTTCGCGCGCTACCGCCTTGGCCACCCGCAAATGCGCGGCACCGCGCGCGGCGACCTGCGGACTATGCGTGACCACCAGCACCTGCACCTCTTCAGCCACCCGAACCAACCGTTCGCCAACAGCCGCCGCGGTAGCGCCGCCGATGCCGGAATCCACCTCGTCGAACACCAACGTTGGAACCGCGGACCCTGCCGATAGCACGACCTTCATCGCCAGCATCAGCCGCGACAACTCGCCACCCGACGCGACGCGGGCCAAGGGGCCGGGTTCCTGGCCAGGATTGGTGGCGATCAGGAACCGAACCTGATCCATGCCGCCCGGGCCCCAACCGGATTCGGGCAAGGGAGTAACCTCCGCGAAGAAGCGAGCCTTATCCAAACGGAGCGGCGGCAGCTCTTTTCCAACCGCTTTCTGCAACTTTGCCGCGGCGGCAACCCGGGCAGCCGACAACGCGGCGGCGGCGACGGCGTAGCGGTCCCGGGTATCCCGGGCCGCTTGCTCCAGCGCGGCGATTTCAGCCGAACCGGTTTCCAGCGCCGCGAGGCGCGCGGCCAGTGTATCCAGCAAACCGGCAAGGTCCGGCACCGAGACGCCATGCTTGCGTGCCATGGCCCGGAGAGCAAAAAGCCGCTCCTCCGACTGTTCCAGCAGTTTGGGGTCAACGTCGGCATCGGCGATCAGACGGGTCAGCAGCGTCTCTGCCTCCGCCAGTGCTTCCTCGGCCCGCTCTAATGCCGCCATCGCCGGTTCGGCGGGATTTGTTCCGGGTGCATCGGATTGCTGCGCCGGCGTCAGGCGTTGCAGCGAC
>JAJYAH010000681.1 GCA_021779635.1 Pseudomonadota bacterium
TGCGGTCTGGCCTTTCGGGCGCCGGTACTGATGCAGGTCGGTGCCGCACATGCCGGACGCCTTCATCTCGATGACCACGTCATGGGCATCGGGAGCGGGATCGGGAAACTGCATCAATTCCAGTCCGCGTTCGCCTGTGAACACAACGCCACGCATTCGTTTCCTCCGCTTGTTCTTGTTGATGGTTCGATCTTGAACGGAAAAATGCCGTTGGCAAAGCGAATCATGCCTGCGCAGAAGGCCGGCTGGCATGCGCCAGTCCGCGCTCGCACTTGCGCGCTGCTTGCTTGCAGACCATCAAATCGCGCTGGCGGCGATATTGACCATCAGCGCAACCAGCGCGGTATTGTAGACAAAGGAGACGATGCCGTGCGCGGTGGCCGTGCGCCGGATGGTTTTGTCGGTGATGCCGACATCGGAGACCTGCGCGGTCATGCCGATCACGAACGAAAAATAGACAAAATCCCAGTAATCGGGTTTTTCGTGCTGGTCCCCGCTGGGAAACTGCAAACCACCGGGTTTGGCGCCGCGGTAATAATCATGGGCATAATGCAGCGCAAAGGCCGTATGCACGGCAGCCCATGACAGCGCGACCGTCACCGTCGCCAGCGCCAGCGCCTTCGTACTATGATGAGATGCACCAAGCTCGAACACGATCGCGGCGAGGCTGGCGAATGCGCCGAGCGCGGTTACCAGCAAGATCAGAAAGCGGCCATCGTCCTGCAGCGCCGCGTTGCGCCGGATATGCGACAATCCGCTGCGCAGCATCATGCCGTATACCAGCAGCACATACAGGGCGACGAAAATGTCCCAGCCGATCAGCATGCGCGTCACCAGCCGCAATGAGGCCGGCAGCAAGAAGAACGCCACGATTCCGGCGGCGATTGAAATGAAGGCGCGCGGGCGCGCATAGACCACGCGGACCGGCTTGGACATCTTGCGAAAGCGGATAAGAAGAGGATCTTCTTCCGAACCATTATCCGCCATTGGCGCCTTCAATTCTTGCGTTCGGCAACGAATCGCGCGGCGGCGCGCAGCACCTCGCCCTTTGCGCCGAATATCGAGAGCGCGGAATCGGCGCGCGCCAGCAGATCGCGCACGCGCCGCTTGGCGCCGTCGATCCCGAGCTGGGTGACGAACGTGGTCTTGCCCAATGCGGCGTCCTGTCCGGTCTGCTTGCCGAGCGCCGCGGCGTCGCCTTCGACGTCGAGCAGATCGTCGGCGATCTGAAAGGCTTCGCCAAGCGCACGGCCATAATCGTCGAGCGCCTGATACTCCTTCGGCGAGGACTGTCCGAGGATCGCGCCGGCAATACAGCCATAGCGCAACAGCGCACCGGTCTTCATCTGCTGCAGGCGCGCGACATCGACCGGCTCGCGGTCGCCGAACCGGCCCTCGCCGGCGAGGTCAAGCATCTGGCCGCCGACCATGCCGCCGATTCCCGATGCGCGCGCCAGCGCACGCGTGAGCAGCAGGCGCACGGTTGGATCCTTGTGGATTTCGTCGCGGGTGATGATGTCAAAGGCCAGCGTCAGCAGTCCGTCGCCGGCGAGAATCGCCGTGGCGTCGTCGGTTTTCTTGTGCAGCGTCGGCCGGCCGCGGCGCAGATCGCTGTTATCCATTGCCGGCAGATCGTCGTGGATCAGCGAATAGCAGTGGATGCATTCGAGCGCGGCGCCGGCCAGCAGGGCAGCCTCGCGCCCGACGCCGAACACGGCCGAGCTTTCGACCACCAGAAACGGCCGCAGCCTCTTTCCCCCGCCGAGGCTCGAATAGCGCATGGCTTCCATCAGCCGCTTCGGCCGGGCGATCTCGTCGGGCAAGAGCTTGTCCGACAAAAGCTTCGCCAGCAGGGCTTCGGTATCCTCCGCGGTTTGGTCCAGTCGTTTGGCAAAGTTGGGTAGGGCGGTGCCGGTCGTCATCAAAAACAGCTCCAGATGAAATTTGGCCGGACAATCGGTTATGGCATCGGCTTCGTCAATTCCGGCGCCGGGGCGGATGACGCCTTAAAACCGCTGGAAAAGCCGGGAACCGTCAGGGGAGATCATTCGATGCCGGCCAAGCCGGCAGCCATTTTGCGGAATGGGCCCGAACCAGAAATCCAGAATTTGCGAATTGCCCGAAATTTATTGCTGATTGTGCTGGCTGCGCTGTTGCTGCCCTATCTGCTGACGCCGCTGTACCGCGCTGGCCATCCGGTGTCAGCGCTGATGGCCTGGCGCTGGCTGACTGGTGCGCCGGTGTCGCGGCAATGGGTCGATTTTGGCACGATCTCGCCCGCGCTGCCGACCTCGGTGGTCGCCGCCGAGGATGCGCATTTCTGCAAGCATCATGGCGTCGACTGGGGCGCGGTGCGCGAGGTGATCGGCGATGTCCAGGAAGGCGGAGAACTTCGCGGCGCCTCGACCATCACCCAACAGGTGGCGAAGAACCTGTTCCTGTGGCCGCTGCCCGGCCCGATCCGCAAGCTTCTGGAGTTTCCGCTCGCGATGTGGATCGACGCGATGCTTCCGAAGCAGCGGATTCTGGAAATCTACCTCAACATTGCCGAACTCGGGCCGTCCGGCCAGTTCGGCGTGGAAGCAGGCTCCGCCTATGCCTTCGGACGCCCGGCCTCGGGCCTGTCGCCGCGCGAAGCGGCGTTGCTGGCGGCGATCCTGCCCAATCCAGTCCGGCGCAGCGCCCGCAATCCCGGTCCCGGGGTGCGCCGGCTGGCCGGAACCTATATGGCCCGGGCGCAGGCTGCTGGAGCGCAGCGGTGCTGGCACGAAAATCGGGGATTTTGAGCCGATTTGACGTATTTTGAACCTAGCTTTGCGCAACTCCATCCTCTATAAGCGCGGCCTTATCGGCATCTCCGCTCGTGTCAAAAACGCTGAGCCGTCCGCCCACGGACGATGCCCCCGACAACACCCCTAGAGGACACCGACATGGCCGTTCCCAGAAGAAAAACATCGCCCTCGCGGCGTGGCATGCGCCGTTCGGCGGATGCCCTGAAAAAGCCGACCTATGCCGAGGACAAGGATTCCGGCGAGTTGCGCCGGCCGCATCACCTCGACCTGAAAACCGGCATGTACAAGGGCCGGCAGGTTCTGAAGGCCAAGAAGGAATCCTGATTACGGCACGGAAGCCGCGCCGCCGATCGCGGCGCGATGGATGGCAGGACGAAATCGGGCGGAATCGATTTTGCGCCCGAATTCGCTCCAACTGGTGAGATAGAACGCATTCCCGGGGCAAGCAAAGCGGCACTTCGTCTGGAATGCCTAGGTTCTCTTGCTTGAAAAGAAGGCCTCGCCGATGTCCATGGTCGGTTTTCCGCTTCTTCTGATTCCGCTGGCGATCTACAATATCATTGTCTTCCTGATGCCCGGCGTTTCCTTCGCCGATCCGCTTGTGAAGTTGACTTTGATGTCAGGCGCCGAGTGGCCGCTGACGCTGGGCGATATCCTTCTTGCGCTCGGTATTTTGTTGTTGCTGCTCGAGATCATCAAGGGCGCGCGTCCCGGCTCCAAATATCTCACCGATCATCTGCTGTCGTTGATCGTGTTCGGCGGTGCGGCGGCCGAATTCCTGCTGTGGCCGCGGTTCGGCACCTCACCCTATTTCTTGCTGGCAATGCTCGCGCTGGTGGATTTCCTGTCGGGCATTGCGTTGCGTGCGCGGCGTGGAGTGCCGGTGACGTCAGGCTCCGCGGCTGCGAGGCACGAGGTCAGCCCGCCTCCCGCTGCCGCGCGGCAACCTCCTCAGTTCGATCCTGCGCCTGCGCCAGCGCCAGCTGTGCCGGCAGCGGCGTCGGTCGCGGAACCCGTGTTGCCGGATCACCCCGAACCCGCGCTCGCGCATCCCGAGGTCGCATCAAATGCGCCGTCACGGGAGGTCTCGTCGCCGGAATTGCAGCCCGGCGAAGGTTCGCCGCCGCCGCGGGATGCGACACCGCACTGACTGGGATCAAGCGGCTTCAGATGATTTGACGCGCCTGGGCGACGGTGCCCTGCAGCCGGTGCTGGTTGGTGCTGTAGGCGGTCCGCGCATCGGCGGGCGTTGCCCGCCGCAGACTGCGGGTCTGCGGGACATGTTCGGCGGTTGCGATCAAATGCGCGACGAATGTCGAGTTGGGCAGCGACAGCTGGGAGCTCGGAATCTGCGACCATTTTGCCGCCGTGACCATCGGCACCAGCGCAACGCAGGGCGGCATGGCGTCCGTCAGCACGCCATCATCCACCGCCTGTCCTGATCGATCGGTATCTAACATCGTAGGTCGAAATCCGGCTCAACTGTCACGTTTTGGGACGCGGCGCTCCGTTGCCGCTCCATCGTCGCAAGGTCTATGCCGGTCCGTTCGGGTTCGTTCCCCAACGCCGCGCAACATGGTTTACGGATTATCTACGAAAT
>JAJYAH010000682.1 GCA_021779635.1 Pseudomonadota bacterium
TCGAGTCACATAGTCGTTCGAAGGTAAGCGGTATTGAGGGAGTATTTCCTTTTTTTCGTTCGTGCAGAAAGACCGTGGCTGCGGCGGTCGTTTGTGCGTCCAGAATGACATCTTCGTCATCGGGCCAATTCATCCATGCACACAACGTGAGGAGGGCTATAAGCCGAGCGAAAGGAAACGGCTCTGGAGTGTCATCCAATAAAAAATGGATAATTTCTTCCG
Source organism: Pseudomonadota bacterium (assembly GCA_021779635.1). The sequence continues at coordinate 223 of JAJYAH010000682.1, forward strand.
GGTCGGTGGGTCCAAGTGACATCGTAAATCTTACGTCTCTAATGATGGAAACCTATATTGAGGATTTATACGGATACTTGTCGTCTCTGAAAAGTCCATCTGAACCCATTGCAAATCGCCACCCTGCTTCCTTTCTGGCCCTGCCTGACCTTTCGCCTTGCCGCTAGGCTCAACCTCATTTTCGAGACTTGTAAATGATTCCTGCGTGGCAACGCCACGTCACTTGCGACGTGCATGTCGTGACATGAAGGGAAGAAATGATATGAGTACAACGGAAATTACGAGACATTGTATTGCGCTTGGTGGTCTGGATGGAGTTAAGTTCACCGAGGTGTTGACAAACCTGCGATCAGAATTGGAGCGGCTGGAAACGCTTGTTAGCGGTCTTGCAGAGGAAAGCGAGGTTGCACCGCCACCGATCCATTCTGTGGGCCATGAGGTTGATAGAGATGCTGCCGTGATCGATCATCTGGGTGGTAAGCTTGCCGATGCGATGTCGGGGCTAATCGACCTGCTGGCAATGACCCGGATGGCTAGAGTGACGCTGGAAAGCGCAATGTAAGGCCGCCTTGTCCGCGAGCCGAAATGACGATGTTCGGCGGCGATTGCTGATCGATCAGCATCAGGACAGGCCAAAGAACGACAAGAGAGCCCTGCCAATTCGGCGGGGCTCTTTTTCCTTCTGTCTGTTCTCAGGGTTCAACCGCGAATGGTGTCGCGCCAGCAAGAAGCCGCTCGCGACCGGCTCTATCGACTTTTCTCCCGAGCCCCGACGTGTAGCAAGCGTTGGGAATTCCGGCCAAGATCCGCGCCAAAACCGATCTTGTAAATGATCCGTAGTGATCGAGGCATTCCGCCTGATCGATATGGAGAAGAAAGATGGGTGAATTTTCAAAGATCGAATGGTGCGACCATACATTCAATCCATGGATCGGTTGCCAGAACGTATCCCCGGGTTGCGACCATTGCTATGCCGAAGCGATGATGGATCACCGATACGGAAGGGTTAAATGGGGGCCGTATGGCGAACGCAAGCGAACGTCGGAACAAAACTGGAAAAAGCCTGTCCGGTGGAACGCGCAAGCGCGCACCTTTCGAAAGGAAAATGGTCATCGACCGCGAGTATTTTGCGCATCGCTGGCCGATGTCTTTGACAATCAGGTTGACGCTTCCTGGCGCGAAGACTTGTTCGCGTTAATTCGCGAATGCAGAGGTTGGATTGGCTCCTGCTGACGAAAAGACCCCAGAACATTGCAAAAATGCTGCCTTCTGATTGGGGCGATGGTTATTCCAATGTGTGGCTTGGAACAACCGCCGAAGATCAGAAACGGTTTGATTTACGGTGGAAGCGCCTAAAGAAGATACCTGCGATAGTTCGTTTCATTTCTTACGAGCCTGCTCTTGGGCCCGTGCGGTTGCCGTCGAAAGGGTCTTTGCCAGATTGGCTTATATCTGGGGGAGAAAGCGGTGCGGGTGCTCGTCCATTAAAGCCGCAATGGGTTCGGGATGTTATCGCCGACTGCCGCCGTTTTGGTGTTGCGCCATTTCATAAGCAGTGGGGGTCTTATCAGAGCAACCCACTCGTGGTGGAGCAAGGCATGACGGCTCGTGAAGCTCAAGAAATGGATGCAGAAGGAAAAGGTGGCGGGTTGGTCGATGGCAAGCTTGTTCGTGAATTCCCTGATCGGAATTGAGTTTGAGGATCCTAAGGCACGGAGAGCCGGTGTTCGGCAAATGCAGGCGGCACGGAAAAGGTCAGGCCCGATCACGCCGCGTTCGAACGCATTGCCCTCCAGTCTTGCGCGCCAGGAGGCCCTTGTCACCTGATCGATAATTGCATTTTTAACTTGGGCGCGATTAAGTCGGGGGGACCCCAGTGGCGATTACCCCGCATCTGGAGGAACGAACATGATTGCCAAGCTAATTGCTTTTACATGTCTGGGGCTGCTTCTGATCACCCCGGCACGGGCCGACGATATAGAAAAGTGCCAAGGTAAGCTGAAGTGCCGGGCATCATCCACCGTTTACCAAGGCGCTAGGCAACTATCAGGCTCGCAGCCACCATCGAATTCGGCCCGTCCCACCGCCGATTCTCACCTCGGCAAGTCCGGAAAACGCCGCTGAGGTGGCAAGATAAGAATGCGCCCGGCGAGCCGCGAGAGACGGCCCTCTTGATCCGCTCGATGCGGCTATCCATCACAGTTCCGGCGGTGTTGGCGATCTCGACCAGCGTGCGGTTGGCAACGTCCGGGTCATGAAAGAGCGGGGTCGATGGATCGTATGCCCATTCGAGCCGCCGATAGCCGTCGCACTTGATCTCGTGCAGCCAATTCGGGACTTGGTCGATTTCGTGGGGAGGCAGAAATCAAACGGCTTAAACATGCGCCCAAGATAGGCGGCACCCGGTGCGGATCGCCAGCCGTTCAGGTTCTATGTGTAATCGCACCGGCTGATATTCCACCGAGCCGCCAGCGCGTCGCCCTGTCGGAACCGACCGCGACGCACTGGGCTCGGGGCCAACGTTAGGGACGCGATAAGCAGAATCGCATTTCTATTGAATTTGGCATTCGCCGGTCTCGACCAATTTGTCTATGGTGAATCCTTTCGTTATCTCGCCAGACTTCGGCTTCGATACGATCCCAAACCTGACGCTCATCATTTGGCCTTGGCCAGGATAATAGTTGATCAGCATCTGCTTTGTCTGAGTGTCGTCGTATTCCAGTTTTTCGAAGAGTATCTTGTTGAGACCAGCTTCGGACACCCCAACAACGCGAATTGGAATGCTGTTGCGGCTGTTCAGCGGTGATTGAGCTCCGATCAGACGGTTTTGAAAATCTATCCAAATGTTGTTCCAACCGACTGACATGCTGAAATCGGAGCAATATTCGCCGGCGCAAATAGCGCGATGCGAGATCGAGCAATGTAACAGCTTGGCCATGCCGTTGAATGTCGGATCGTCCACGGCGAAGGCGGGTGAAGTGCAGAGCATCATGAATAGCGGGACTAATCTTTTCATTGGTTTCCTGCGTAGGTTTTCGGAGATTCGTCGATGCTGTTAGGACCATCTCGTGATCCGTGCCTGCGGCGCGAACGCGCGAAGCAGACTTAAGAACTGGTCCCGCTTGTACTTGCTATGAAAGATCACGCGCCTAGCACCGAACGCTCCGCTCATGTTCACGATGTAGCGTTTGGATGGCGAGCTATCACGGGGGGCATGGCCGAGGAGCTTGATCGCGAAACTCAGCGGGTCATCTTCGCCGATCTTGGTTTGACAGTTCGCATCGTCAATCTTTGAGAGTTGGATCGAGCGGCGAAAGAAGAGCATTGGATACGATAGCGTGTCTGCCGCTCGATTGAAGTACAGACCGCGCAGCTGGACAAACAAAGTCCAAATACCAACGAGTGCAGCTAACAAAACCATTCGATTAATCGCTGGTCCATTTCCTTGATAGAGAAAAAGACCCGCTACGAATACAACGCCGCCGATAAATACCGGTGCTTTCCAGCTTTGTAGCCAATCAACCATCCGCGCGTCACGCGAGCCGTCTGATCGAACGCGTTCATCAATATCATCATGGTTGATGATGGAGGACGTGATTGTATCCCTTGATTCCATTAGCTCTGCCGTCGGCTCATATGAGTCCGTGTCGGCGGCCTCCTCACTTCGACTTGTGTCATATTGCACTGCGGAGATAATCGGTAATGGCGGGTGAGCACTCGCAGTTGTCCCCGCTTGCTGCTGTTGCGAAGGCGGGGAGCGCCGGGCTCTGATGAGCAGATAGATTGATCCAACGAACCCGATAAGCAGAGCGGCCAAACCTATGCGGGCCTGCAAGTCGGAATTCTCCACGCCCGCGATAGCGCACACCAAGATGCCCACGATGATGGACACGAAGGTACCGGCTGGGACGAGGAGCAAAGCGAGAAAAAGAAAAACAGGTGTTGAAATGCGTCGGAAGAAGTTGGGCTGGATGGAGCCTTCGGCGCTGGACATCGTTCGATCCTTTCAATGCTTTTGGTGAGCGCGCCCGCACAGGTTGACGAATAGAGACTATAGTCCCTAGAGACTATATGCCCGATGGTGCTCGATCCTGCAATGCAGGACTGGCGCGCGATATTGGGGAGGAATGTTCGCAAAATCCGTCAGCAACGACGGATGACGCAGGAGA
>JAJYAH010000683.1 GCA_021779635.1 Pseudomonadota bacterium
AACTCCGTCATCATCGCGCTGGCGATGTTTCTGACCGCGTTCGTGATGGGCCCGGTGCTGCAGAAATCCTACGACGACGGCATCAAGCCGCTGGTCGCCAACCAGATTGGCGTCGAGGAAGCGCTGCAGCGCGCCTCGGTGCCGCTGCGCGGCTTCATGCAGAAGAACGTCCGCGAAAAGGACCTGAAACTGTTCATTGACCTGTCGGGCGAACCGCCGCCGGCCACGCCCGAGGAAATGTCGCTGCGGATTCTGGTGCCGGCGTTCATGATCTCCGAACTGAAACGCGCCTTCGAGATCGGCTTCCTGTTGTTCCTGCCGTTTCTGATCATCGACCTCGTGGTCGCCTCGGTTTTGATGTCGATGGGCATGATGATGCTGCCGCCGGTGGTGGTGTCGCTGCCGTTCAAGCTGATCTTCTTCGTGCTGGTCGATGGCTGGTCGCTGGTCGCCGGCAGCCTGGTGCAGAGCTACAGCGGATAGCTCGTTGGCGCCGTCAGCAGTCCGCTGCTGCGACGTGCTCAGCCCTCTACATCGAACTGCTTGCTGAGGTGGTCGCCGATCTGAACCAGCATGGCGACACATTCGGGAAAGCCTGGCCTGCTGACCGTCGCCTGGTCGGCCACGGCGCGGAATTCCCAGGAGCTGCCGGCGCGAAGAACCGAAATCACGATTCCATCCGGGCAGTCGGTGTGGATTTTCAGCTCCGCGCTGGCCATCGCAATCAGTTCGGCTTCGGTCTTGACGGGCTTGCTCATGCGGGCGAGTTCCTCTGCATGGTCTGCGCAGGCTGACGCTTCGACAAGCCGCTGTCGAGGGGATGATTGCGAAACGCTGAGTTGCGCGCGTGACGCGCTATCTCGCCGCTTCCGCCCGCTTCAATCCGACGATCTCCGGCAATGAGCCGGTCGGCACCGGATCGGCCTTTGGAATTTCCGGCGGCAGCGTCGCCTTTGCCGTCGCATCCGGGAATCGCGTTCTCATTTCGCGCAGGAACCCGTCGAGCGTATCGACGCTGGCCGCCATCTTCGCGATCGGGGCGAATTCGGCGCTGTCGGTGGCGGCCGGGTGGCTCGCGGTCTCGAACGCGGCGCGGTCGTCGTCGCCGCTCATCAGCGGCGCATATTTTTCGCGGAAGCGCGCCAGGCCGATGGCATCCTCCGCCAACGCATATCCGACCAATGCGCGGATCACGTCGCCCTTCTCCACCGGGTTCAGCGGTTTGAAGTCGCGCCAGCGATCGGCGTAATACAATTCGATCTGTTCGGACGCCTCGCGCCAGCGCCGCGACGCCCAGTAGATGTCGGAACGCAGCCGGATCGCCTCGCGGCCGCCGATGTTGGAGATGATATCGAGCGCGAGGTCATGGCGGCCGATGTCGCTTTGCGCGCGCGCCTCGAGCAGCAGCCGTTGCTGGCGCAGTTCGCCCGCAAGATCGGCGATGCGGGTGGTGCGAAGGGCGGCGATGGCGCGATCCGGCTTGCGGTTAGTGAGGTAGACCATCGCCAGGCGTGCCGCGACCTGGGCGCGCGCCGCGCCCTCCAGCCGGTGATCGACCTGATACTGCAGCAGTTCGCTGGCCTGATCGAGCAGGTCGACCGCGACCAGCCGATCGGCCAGCCGGCGGATCATTTCGTCGCCGCGCCGCCCGATCGGCGTCAATTCACGATATTCGTAGAACAACCCGAGCGCATCGACCGGCGGAAGGTCGTCGCCCTTCGATCCCAGAAAGAGCTGCGCAAACAGTGCCGCGGCCTCGTCCTGGCCTTGCCGCGATATTTCCGAATTGGGCTGCAGCCGGGTCGCGGTCCGGTACGCCATGAGCGTTTCACCATAGCGTCCGGCATCGGAATAAAGACGCGCCATCATGACAAGCGCCTTCACCTCGATCGCGTCGCCGCGCCACATCACCGAAATCGTCTCGAGCTCGCGCAACGCATCGGCCGGGCTGATTTCGTCGTGCTTCTGCCGCAGCGCAATCTCGAACAGCTTGCCTTCCGCTGCCGCCGCACGGTCCGCCGAGTCGACGGCCATCCTGTATTCGCCAAGCGCATCCTTGTCGTGCCCGAGCGCTTCGGCGAGCCGGCCGCGCAGCACCGAGACCGCGGGCTTCTGTTCGGGCAAAACGCCGACGACTTCAAGATCGCTGGCACGCTTGGCGGCGCCGGAATAATCCTTGACCTCGAGCGATGCGCGCATCGCGTCCATGATCACGTTGCGCTGCAAATCGATCGGCAGCGAGGTGATGGCGAATTCGACGTTCTTGAATTTCTCGCGTGCCTCGGCCCACTTGCCCTGACGCGCGCAGGCCAACGCCTTCCATAATTGTGAATCGTAATTGCTTCCGATCGCCGGATTGGCGAGATCCTTCAGCGCCAGTTCGGGACGGCCCATCAGCGCGCTCGCAACCGAATGCACGATCAGCGCAGCCGGATCCTCCTCGCCTCGCTTGGTATCGACCAGGACGAGATCGAGCACGCCCTTGGCTTCCGGATACATCCCGCGCGCCAGATAGAAGCGCGCCAGATCGATCCGCGCCGGCGTGCGCTGATCGGGTCCGGCCGCGGCCGCCGCAGCGGCGAGCGCCCGCTCCCGCGCGCTGAAGTTCTCGCTCTGGTTCTTGCGCCACTCGCCGATATCGAAAATGGGCCTGACCGCGGTCGACGCCCGCTCAGCCGCAGCATCGGCCGGCGACAGCGTCAAGCCGCCGGGCCTGCCAAGGGTGATCTTGTCGGGCGCTATTTCGGCGGTGATGTCATCCGAATTCAGACGAACCGCGATACCGTGGATCGATTCCAGCAGCGCCATCTCGACGAAGTCCTGCTCCCTGATGAAACCGCGAACGGGTGGCGGCGCCGTGACCACCAGCAAGGTATCGCCGGCGTCCGGATCGAGAAGCCGGTGCAACCGTCCGTGCCCGGGCAACGTTACCGAAACATTGGCATGGGCGGGATCGCTGATGTTTCGTGTTGCCGTCAGCGGTTGCGATGGCGTCTGCATCGCATCGGCGAAGGTCAGCGTCCAGTTCTCGCCGCTTGCCTGATCGTCGCCGGTGAGCGAGGGCATTTGAGGCTGGTTCAGCCGAATGCGGATCGCCTGACCCTTTTCCAGCGGCAGCAGGCTGACGTCGGCGATAACCGCGCCGCCCCTGCTGCGGATCGGTTCGATATCGATCGGCCGGGTGGAATCGAACACCAGCCACACGGTATCGGCGCGGCGAAACAATGCCGCGGGCGTGGCGGCGGCAAAGGAAAAGGTCAGGCGCAGGCCGCCGCTGTCGCGCTTGGCATCAACCACAGCGGTACTGTCGCCGGCCCTCGTTGCAGCCGGCGGCTCGGACGCGGCCTGGCTGTTCTTGGGCGGCTTCTCCGGCAGGGAAGCCGGCGCTTCGGTTGCGGGGGGTGCAGGCTTCGGCGCTTCGGAGGCGAGCGATGTTTTCGGCGCCGGGGCGGGTTTGGCCTCGATGCTGGCACGTTCCGCGAGCGTCTCCGGCTTTGGCGGCGCAGCTTCGCCGGATTGCCGCGGCGCCGCGGGCTCGCTTGCAGGCATCCGGGACACAGCCGGCGCAGTCACCGCCGGAGCGGTTGGCGCAGGAGCCGCTGCCGCCGGAGCGGCTGACACCGGAACAGCTGACGCCGGCGCGATTGCCACCGGCGCATGCGAGGCATCCGATGCCGGCGACAGCAGTGCTGACGGCTTTTCGGATTGCTGGAAAGCGACATCGACGTTGTAGTTTTTATCCTCGCGGAAGGAGTGGACGTCGACATCGCCAATCAGGGCTATTTCCACCGCCGAGGTATCGCCTTCGAGCTTCTGGTTGATCGAGGCGATATTCGGCGGCGCCGCCAGCTTGGCGTCCGCCAGGTCGAAGGTGAGCCCGGCGGTGAACGACAGCGTCAGCTTTTGGTCGTTCAGCACCGATGAGACGCCGACGCCGTCAGGCATTTCGAATACGAAACGAACGAAGGTCGGCTGCAGCGATGCGCGGACGCGGATCGGCGTCCGCTTCTTGGCCTCGGCGAGCGCCCGCTGCTGGCGCAACGCGCGCTCGGCGTTCCGCGCACGTTCGGACAGTTCGCGGATCACCTCGAGAGGAAGTCCCGGAGGCGGATCCTTCCATGTATCAGGCAACAGGTCGATGAATACCCGTTCCCCCGCCGTCATGGTGTTGATGGTCACCCTGCGCGCCAGCGACAGCCGGATCGCCGAGCCATCCGGATCGCGCCGCGCCGAGGCGACATAATCGGGCACCGCATCGGACAACGCGTCGATCGGGATATCCACCGGGTGCTTGAACCGGATCACGATAATCGATCCGGCGACGGTCACCTCGGAATCGACATCCTCGGCAAGCTTGAGCACCAGCCGGGCATAGCCGCCCAGATCGGA
>JAJYAH010000684.1:0-2918 GCA_021779635.1 Pseudomonadota bacterium
GCCACCTTTCGGCGAGTTCGGGCGTGGTGTAGAAAGCGGGGGCGGGCGGGATCTGTGCGGTGGACTCGTTCATGATGGCCTCCTCGTCGGGTCTGCACAGGTCGGAAGTCCCGGTCGGGCGCAGACAGTCGGCAAAGGAAACGCCGGTTCGCAGATTCCGAAAAGGCCAAAATTCGTCAGCGGTCTAGATCTGCTACCAGGCGCTTGCCGGGCCCCCGGAGCCCCGTCGGACGGCGCCCCGGAGACAGCGGGCGTCGGGCTACTTCTTCTTCGCCGCCTTCGCGATCAGCTTCATCAGCGCCGCCTCCTGACCAGCCAGACCCCGGCCGAACTCCTGCGCGCCGAATTTCAGCAGCCCCGCCCTGTAGGCGGCGTACTGCTTCGGCTTCAGGTAGAGGAGCACGACCCGCGCCTTCTTGGGCGGCGTCTTGCCGGCCAGCGCCAGCTTCAGCTCGCGGTCCGTATGGGTCCGCGCCAAGTCGAGCAGCCAGTTCACGGTTTTCGGCGTCACGAACTTCGTGATCCGCGCCAGCCTGGTCCAGCCGATCTTGGCCAGATCCTTGTCGTCGACCGGCAGCGGGTCGAACGTCCTGGATATCGAGACCAGGTAATACCCCGTTCGCCGCTCCAGGCCCGGCAACCCCATGAGCGATTTGAACAGGGCCTTGTCCTCCTCCTGCGCCTTGCGCAGCAAACGGCCGAGGTCGAGGAAGGAACTGTCGAGCTTTGCGAGCAACACCGCAGCATTATTGTAGATTTCGAGTTGAGTCCGGTTCATTTCTATTCTCCTCTGGTTGAGTAGAGAATAGAATTCTGACTTGTGACCGAAGCGTACAAAGTGGAGATTGCTTGATGCATTTTGATATTGTGTGGATGGTAAATTTACGAGCGCCGTTTCGCCTCAATACATTGATCGCACTTGACTCGCGAAGGCGCCCGCGGACATAAATCCGACGCCTGTAATCTTCGCAGCAGATGGGCCGCTAGTTCATGCGGACAGGCGCACGGGATGTGCGCCCCTCTCAGACAGCGCACTTCATTCATGATCGATGGAGGCGCGCATGGGACGCTCAGACGAACAGATCGAAGTCGCAATTGGTATAGCGTCGACAGGCGAAGCCGTCGGCGCGTTCGGGCTCGACGGCGGATACGGATATGTATCTCCGAGCGGGCGCTTAAAAATTAACAGAACGCGGGCCGCAGCGCGTGTCGACCGTCTTGCGCAGCTCGATGACGAGATCATGGCTCTCAGCGACGACGGCGTCTTCGGCCGCCTCGAACATCTCGTCCGGGAGGTCAATTTCACCTACCTCGATTGCGGCGGCCTGCTCAACCGCATCAAGGAACAAAAGCTCCTCGGCGGCATGGCCGAATTCAGGGCATACGTTCAGGACAAGCTCGGGTTCGGCTACGACAAGGCGATGCAGCTGATCCGGGTTTACAAGGCCGTCTCCGCCGCCGGAGTGAGCTGGGATCAGATCAAATCGATCACCTGGACCAAAATGCGCCTGCTTGAAAATGTTCTATCCAAGAACACAGCGGATCACTGGCTCGGCATGGCCAGCACGCTATCAGTGATCGAACTCACGGCGGCGGTCCGCCAGCATTTTGGCAGCGGCAAGCCGGACAAGGGCGACGCCACGAAACGGAGATCGTTCAGACTGCAGGTGGATCAGGCGAAGGTCGTCGAAGCCGCGATCAGCAGACAATTGGCCGAGCAGGGCGACAATGACGAGGAGGCCGCTCTGGCGCGCATCTGTGCGCAGGCGCTCGAAAACGACAACCTCGATTTGCGGCTGACGTCTCTCGACCAGCCGGCGTTGCGTGACACTGCGGAGCTCGTTCTGAAGTTGCTCGGCAGGGAAACCGCCTATGCGATCATGAATGACATATTCTGCGTCGAAGACCCTGGTGGAATTGCCGACGCGGAGACGCGATAGGGAAGGAGACGCAATAGGGAATTTGTACACGTGTCCAATTCTGAATGCGCAATGTCGGGGATAGTGTCGTTGTGCGACGTTCAAGAGCGTACCCATAGCTGGCCGTTACCGAAGTCCGGTTTCTGATCAGTTTCCCTCGGGAGCGACGCGCCAAACGATCGTGGCGATTTCGCCGTGAACGACGGCGACGATGGCGGTCAGGAGAATGTCGCCGACCTGATAGGCGAAAATAAGCGCGCAATACGCCCGTCTCTGCTCGTCCGGCTGCCCTTGCCGCTTCGGTCGCATAGTCGAGATCGTCGAGCGCGGCTCGAACACGAGCGAAAAATGCTCGACCGGCGATCGTCACCGAAGCGCCATCGCGATGCCGCTCGAACAGTGACACACCAATTTCGTCCTCAAGAAACCGTACACGGCGGCTCAATGCTGCTTGGCCGACTCCGAGCGATCTTGCGGCAGCGCGAAAATTGGAGTGGTCAGCGGCCCGGAGCGCCCAACGACGAGAAATAAAGTGCATGAAGATCTTTCGACTCAAAAATAGGGGAGAAACCGGGCTAAATCGAACATCTGACTGCTGAATCTGGGGAAGTTCGCCAACTTCTAGCCGAATACATGCCCGTACGCGAGTAGAATGCACCATCTGACGGTAGCGAGCAAAGCATGAGCCAGCCAAGAAAGCTGGCTCCGCTTGTTTGGACAGCGCCCCGCGGAATTTGAGTGGACTCCTGCCGGGTTACGTTGAACGCGGGGCTCTGCGATTTTGCTGCGGCGTCGGGAGGGCGTAGCCCGACCAGAGCTGCAGCAAAATCGCGCGGCGACGATCATGCGGCCGTCGCCATCGCTTGCACCCCGAAATAAGCCTCGTCGGGTGTGCGCGCGTCAAGGCTCGAATGCGGGCGCCCCCGATTGTAGAACGCCAGATATCTCGAGATCGACGCCCGCGCCTCGGACACGCTGTCGTAGGCGCGCAGATAGACC
>JAJYAH010000684.1:2928-4384 GCA_021779635.1 Pseudomonadota bacterium
TGACCGTTCGCCATAGCCGCTCGACGAACACGTTGTCGCGCCAGGCGCCCTTGCCGTCCATGCTGATGGCGACGCCCGCCTTCCTCAGCACGCTCGTGAAATCGAGGCTGGTGAACTGGCTGCCTTGATCCGTGTTGAAGACGTCGGGCTTGCCGTGCTTTGCCAGAGCCTCCTCCAGAACCTCGACGCAGAACGCCGCCTCCATCGTGATCGAGACGCGATGGGCCAACACGCGCCGGCTGGAGACATCGACGACCGCCGCCAGATAGACGAAGCCGCGCCGCATCGGGATGTAGGTGATATCCATCGCCCAGACGTGGTTCGGTCGCTCGATCTTCACCCCACGCAGGAGATACGGATAAATCTTGTGGCCCGGCGTCGGCTTGCTCGTGTTCGGACGGCGGTAGATCGCCGAAATCCCCATGCGCTTCATCAGCGTCGCCACATGGCGCCGACCGACGCATACGCCCTCGCGCCACAGCAGCGAGCGCAGCATCCGCGCGCCCGCGAAGGGATAATCGAGGTGCAGTTCGTCGAGCCGGCGCATCAGCGCCAAGTCCTCGGCCGAGACAGGCCGAGGCTCGTAGTAGACCGTGCTGCGAGCGAGGTTCAGGGCCTTCGCCTGGCGCACGATGGAAAGATCGTGATCGCGGTCGATCATCTTTTTGCGCTCAACAACCCCGCTTTTGTGAGCGCGCCGGACAAAAAATCGTTCTCCAGCGCCAGCTCCCCGATCTTGGCGTGCAGCGCCTTCAAATCGACCGGCGCCTCGACCGACTCCTTGTCATGCCCGAAGACGCCGGCGGCGCCTTCCAGCAGATGGTTCTTCCAGGTCGCGATCTGGTTCGGATGAACATCGAACTGCTGCGCCAGCTCGGCGAGCGTCTTGTCGCCCTTGATCGCGGCCAAAGCCACTTTCGCCTTGAATGCCGGAGAATGCGTCCGGCGGCTCCTCTTCGTCATGTCAGCTCCTGATTCCCGGCGAGAATCCTCGCCGCTCTCAGGCAGAAAATCCACTCAAGCTACTGTCCGAATTTGCGGAGCCAGCTCTGGCCCAATCGTCCGCTGAATGTAGTGCAACATTCCAGCGCGACGGCGGTGTAATCCGATACCGTCAGCCGGTGAACGAATTCAAGACTGCCCTTCTTATCACGGCCAGCGAGATCCGCACGACGACCGGCGTTTGCAGGATCACAAAATCGACACGGCAGGATGCGGGGTCGATCATAACGGCGAACTGCAAGAACTCGATCGGTTTCTACGACCGCACGGTCAAATTGACGGTTGAGGGTCAAACACTCACGTACAGCTTTCCAGACGATCCAACCCTCAACGTCCGATTTGAAAAGTGCCAACTTTGAATGAAGGCCCGTCGATATGGGCATTCTGGCTCGCTTCCGCCGGGCCGCTATTTCCGTATGCACATGGTCGGATATTTCGAAGGCCTCGATAGCGA
>JAJYAH010000685.1 GCA_021779635.1 Pseudomonadota bacterium
TGCCCGCTTCCCACAGCTGTCGCTGCGCGCGGACAGGCGATCGGTTCACTTGCAGTATGGACTGCCCGAACGCGCTGCGCTGGAGAAGGAATGGGACAATTGTACCGGTGTGTTTAACGCGGAGGGCGCTGCGGGAGCAGCGCGCTTCTCCATGGGTGCGGGACGTCACGGCAATTTTTCTGATGCGCTCGGCGCAAACCGGATGACAAGCTTCACAAGCCCGACAGACGGCCATAAGTAAATGCGGTTCGCTGTGGTGAGCACAGTCTCGGAAGCCCAAACAGATCGCGTCCTGAGCCTCGTAAACTGGGTGGAAGGCCGCTACTACATCTTCGTTCCCGGCGCGCGCTCATGAGTGGCGGCGGATTATGGCTCCTCGAGAACTTCGGTCCCGCCGAGGGACTGGGCGGAGGGTATTGGATCGTCTGGCTGTGCGCGAGTCGGTTGGCCGTCTCAATTTCCTTCATGATGTATGCGGGTTCGCTGCCCAGGCTGACCAACGTCTGGCACATGACCGCCGCCGAGGCTGGGCTGATCCAGTCGGCCTTCAATGTGAGTTACGCGGTCTCGCTCGTGGCGACCGGTTGGCTTTCCGACCGGCTGGGCGCTCGGCGCGTATTTCTGTGGTCGACTTGGCTGACCGCCGGCGCAGGCCTGCTGGTCGCGACAGCCGCCCACTCGTTCGAAAGCGGGCTGCTGCTTTTCGCCTTGTTCGGATCGTTTCATGGCGGAACCTACACGCCGCCGATGATGCTGATCGCCCAACGGGTCACGCCTTTGCGCCGCGGCCTGGCGATCGGCCTGTTCCTCTCGGGGGCGTCGCTCGGATATGCAGGCTCGATCGCACTGTCGAGCACCCTGAGCTCGACCATTTCCTATCGCGCTGCGTTCCTGCTCTGCGGCATGGCGCCGACGGTAGCAGCCTTGGCTGCGTGGGTCGGCACGCGCGGTATTCCCTCGGTCGCTTCAGGACGCCGGGCGCCCGTAAGCGTGCGGGCTCAGCCCGAAAGTCGCTGGGCGTCTACGCTTCTAACGTTCGGCTACACGGCGCATTGCTGGGAGCTTCTGGGCATGTGGGCCTGGATGCCGGCCTTTCTTGTCTCATCGCTGGCCGCGTCGACCGGCGCCGGCGCTTTGATGCAAGGAATCTGGATCGGTATCGCGATCCATATCTCGGGCTGCATCTCGGCTTTCACCATGGGCCATGCTTCCGACCGGATTGGGCGTCGAGCCGTGCTTGTCGCGCTCGCACTTGTCGGTGCGACGTGCTCGCTCTCGATCGGGTGGTTTAGTCAGGCATCCCCCGGGCTCGTTCTGCTATTTGCCGCGGTCTACGGCTTCTCGGCGCTCGGCGATTCGCCGGTGCTTTCCACGGCGATCACCGAAGCCGTGGAACCGCATGTTCTTGGGACGGCGCTGGCCATTCGCTCAATTCTGGGCTTCGGAGCCGGTGGGCTCGCACCGCTCGCTTTTGGCGCGGCCAGGGACCTGGTGCCGGCCGGTTACGGCTGGATCGCTGGCTTCTCATGCCTCGGCGCGGGTGGTCTTTTGGCGGCGGTGTTTGCATTCGCTTTGCCAAGAAACCGTTCTCAAGGTCAGCGGGTTGCCGCTGTTAGTCCCCTGGAGGTGGACGGCAGATGACGCACGGTTGTCTTATCGTAACGGGCGGGAGCCGCGGGATCGGGGCGGCGACGGCGCGACTTGCCGCAAGACAAGGCTACAGGGTTTGCTTGACGTATCTGCGGGACGAGGCTGCAGCCCGCGCCGTCGTCAGCGACATCGAACGGACCGGTGGCATGGCAATCGCCGCGCCTGGCGATGTCGGCAAGGTCGATGACGTCACTAGCGTGTTCTCGATTGCGGAAAGGGAACTCGGCCCCTTGGCGGGGCTCGTTAACAACGCAGGCATTACCGGGCGCATCGGCCACTTCGCTGATGAAGACAGCGCGACCTTCGAGTCCGTGGTTCGAACGAATGTACTCGGCAGCCTCTATTGCGCGCAGGAGGCCGTGCGGCGATTTCTCCCTCGGAGAAAGGGCGCCATCGTCAACCTATCATCCGTCGCGGCCACGACAGGTGCACCGAGCGAATACGTCCACTATGCGGCGTCGAAGGCCGCGATCGACGCCTTCACCGTCGGGCTTGCAAAGGAAGTTGCCGCCGACGGCATCCGGGTCAACGCCGTCGCGCCCGGATCGACGCTGACAGATATCCATGCGGCCGCCGGGGAGCCGGACCGGCCGGCGCGTGTCAAGGACCGCATCCCAATGCACCGGCTGGCTGATGCCGAGGAGATTGCACGCGCAATCCTGTGGCTCCTTTCGGAGGAAGCCTCTTATGTGACGGGTGCCGTCCTGCGCGTATCCGGCGGGTTCTAGGTTTGAGCCCGGCTCTAAAGGAATGATCGGAGAAACGACAGCATGCGGAATGAACTGACATCTACGCGGTGTGCCGACGCAAATCCGTCCGGACCGGGTTTGGACAATGCCGACTTCACGATCATTCCGTTTGAGCAAGAGCATGCTGACGGCGTGAGCGCGCTGTTCGTCAAGATCAATCACGAACTCGCGCCCGCCGGCATGGAAGACGCATTTGGCGCCTACGTCCAGCAGTCTCTCCATGAGGAGATCAGCCGGATTGCCGAGTACTTTGACCCTGCGGTCGGAAACGGATTCTGGGTGGTGGTACATGATGGGGCCGTGACCGGCATGTTCGGACTTGAACGGCAATCGGACGAGGCGGTCGAACTGCGGCGCATGTATCTCGAACGGTCGTTTCGGGGACGTGGGCTTGCGGACCGGATGCTCGGAAGGGCCGAAGCCGAGGCCAAGCGGCTGGGCTATCGTCGGCTGGTTCTCAGCACGGCCGAGATCCAGGAGGCTGCCCTCGGGTTCTATCGTCGCAGCGGTTTTCGTGAGGTGGCCAAGGAGGTCGCCGCACATACGAGCCACAAGACGGTCGGGGCCGGCATGACCAGGTTCTTCTTCGAGAAGGAACTGGCATCGCTGCCCGATCCACGTCACCGGGTTGTCCGTTGGTCCGATCCGATCGTGCTGGCTGCAGCGGGCCGCACCAAGAGCGGGCGGGACTTTCTGGAGACAATATTGAAGGGCGACCTCCCGCTGCCGCCGATCTGCAAGCTCGTCGATTTCGCCTTCGAGGAATTCGGCGACGGACGTGCGGTGATGGTCCTTCAACCGGGCGAAGCGCATTACAATCCCATCGGATCCGTCCACGGCGGCATCATTGCGACGGTGCTCGACTCGGTGATGGGTTGCGCCGTGCACACCAAGCTGCCGGCGGGGTCGGCGTATACGACCCTCGAGATCAAGGTGAACTACCTGCGGTCGGTCACGGCGGATTCGGGGCCGATGCGGGCGATTGGAACCGTCGTTCACGCCGGGCGCCGAACGGCAATGGCCGAGAGCACGCTCGTCGACGCCTCCGGCAAGATCCATGCACAGGCGAGCACGACGTGTCTGATCTTCCAGTTGCCTTCAGCCGACTGATTCCGCTCATGCGCATGACGCCTTTCGGAAGGCAGCACAAGAGCCCCTGCGATTGCCCCGCCTGTCTCAGGCGCGTGGTCGCAACTCCGCTCCGCAATGCCCGTGCAGATCGTCGGACAACAGAGGAACCTTTGACATGCGCCCGATAGGAATGATGGATTCGCCCTATGTGCGGAGGGTCGCCATCTCGTTGGAATATCTGGGGCTCCCCTTTGTCCACGAGCCACTGTCAGTCTTCAGCCAATTCGACGCGTTCGCAGCCATCAATCCGGTCGTGAAGGCGCCCACGCTGATAGCCGATAACGGCGCAGTCCTGATGGATTCGACCTTGATTTTGCAGGCTTTGGAGCGCCTCGCGGCTCCGGCGCGGAGTTTGACGCCCGCGGGCGAAAACGATTTCCTCCGTGCCCAGCGACTGGTGGGTCTGGTCCTCACCGCTTGCGAGAAGACCGTCCAGATCGTTTACGAGCGCAATCTGCGTCAAGCTGAGAAGTATCACGAACCTTGGATCAATCGCGTGCGCGGCCAATTGTTGGCCGCATACCACCTGCTCGACGCCGAGGCTGGTTCGCCGTCCGGGTGGCTTCTCGGATCGAGGCCGACGCACGCCGACGTCGCTGTCGGCGTGGCCCGGCGCTTCACCCGGGATGCTCTCCCAGACGTTATCGCCGGGGACGACTTTGCCGGGCTCTCTGCATTCTCAATTCGAGCGGAGGGCACGCCCGAATTCTTGGCCTGCCCGCCGAATTGAGCCCGATGCCCGCCCCGGCCCATCGACAGGTCCGCGTCCGCGTCAATGGCAGAACGCAGCGCCGCTGCCACCGGTTCAGGCGGCAGCTTCCTTGCGAAGACCAATATTCTCCAGGCACAC
>JAJYAH010000686.1 GCA_021779635.1 Pseudomonadota bacterium
ACCGTTCCCGCGCAAATTTCTTTGCTTCGGTTTCCGTTACAAATGTTTTTGAGTTTCGGACGTAGACCCCAGGCACATCCTTAGGCTGACGAAATGCCACGTACCAGTAATGAGACATCATCAATGAACAACGAGAATAAATACATTTCAAAAGACCAACATCAAACTTATCGACATTGCACATCGCATCATTGATCGAAATCAAAATAGTATCACGGCGCGCTGCCTCGAATTGTTTTCTTGGGTCGGCGAACAGGCAGCCAAGAGTCGCAGAGCGCGTCAATTGATGACGTTATTCGTTCCATTCGATGCATGGCTCAAAGACATTCCTGAAACCTGCGCCAGAAATGTCACGGTTGCAGTTGCGCTTCTCCCTACAAGAACGGGAAGGAACACACTTCTGTGTCCTGAATGATAATTTCAAACGGGGAACTGTGCTATGAATCGAATTCAGAAAATCGCAATTGCAACCGTCGCGCTGAGCGCCCTATCGTTTGCGGAGGCCGCGTTTGCTGCCGATTTTTCAGTCAAGGCACCTCCCGTTCCCGTGTCGCCTGCATACAATTGGACTGGTTTCTACGTCGGCGGCCATGTCGGCGCCGGCTGGGGTACCGCTGAAGCAACGTCTAATGTTGGTGCGCTAATCAACGGCTTCCTGCCGAGCGCCGGTGTCGGCTTTAACTTGCCTGTTGGGCAGACCCAGATGAATGGTTTTATGGGTGGCGCCCAGGCCGGGTACAATTGGCAGTCCGGCGTGATGGTTTATGGCGTGGAAGGCGATTTCAGCTGGTCGGGCATCAAGGGCAGCACCGCCTGTCTGTTGGTTCTCAATTGTACTGCCGAAGTTAAATGGATCGGCGACATAACTGGCCGGGTCGGGGTCACGGTTGGCGACCGCGGTCTGCTTTACGTAAAGGGCGGCGGCGCGTGGGCGGATTCCAGCTACACCGCGGGTCAAAACCTTACCATCGGCGGCCTCGGTGCATCCGGTGTTGTGAACGGCGCCGTGAGCGATACGCGTTTCGGTGGCGTCTTGGGTGCCGGCATCGAATACGCGTTTATGCCCGGTTGGTCGGCCAAGCTTGAATATGACTACTACGACTTCGGAAAGACCGATTTGAGCATGCCGGTAGTGGCATCAGGTGCGATTGCCGGTGTCGGAGCTGGCAGCGTCAAATTCAATCTGCCAATCAACGTCAACCAGCAGGTCCATACGATCCGGGTCGGAGCGAACTACCACTTCTGACCGGTGGTCGCGAACCATCTATCCAACTATCTCTCTCCAGCAAACTCAAAGCCCCGGTATCGATCGGGGCTTTCTTTGTTTGAACGAAGTCGTGGCGAATGTCTGCCTACGGGATGGACCCGGCTGCTTGCCCTGTTGCAGCCTCAAACCGTACAAAATTCATCGAGCTTCTGAAGGAAGGTTCCGGGCGGCGGCCTGTCGTTCTTGTGATTGGCGGCGGCACCGTCGGCCTTGGTGCCGACGAACTTTACCGCAACCATTCGATCGAGCTGGTCGGCACCGACGCTCTCGGCGCGGGAGACAAATTGTCATTTCTGATTGCCCTTCCTTTCTTCTGGATCCGGTTCTTGGACAGGTTCGCCCGCGACCGAGCCATTGCCGATGCCGCCAGCGGATTTTTCTTTCTCGGGCGCAGATCCGATCTGGTGATCGCGATCCCTACTCGATGACGAAATACGACGACCGGCAGAAATGACTTTCAACGATCGAGAATCGGGGGTTCCTTGATCTGGGCATCGTAATGGTGAGGTGGACGGTACCTGCTGTCGGCCGCCAGGCAGAACGTCCGACGCCAGGAAGATCGCCGGGCGAAGGGCCTGCTGGTCCTCTATTGCAGAAACGCGATGGCCCGGACCTTTGGCCCTGCCTTACCCCGCCGCGGTCAGTGGGCTGGCCGAACCCGGCGAGCCGGCGCACGCATTCATCGTGGATACGCCCGGTCAGGCTTGGCCCGCTTGCCGCCGCTGGGCGCCGGCGTATATTAGCTCGATGGCTGTCAGCTCCCCCGATCTGAAAGCGTTCTTGCTCGCCACACCCTTCTTCGGTGGCCTCTCAGACGCAAGCCTCGATCTCCTGATTGCAATGCTGGTCGAGCGCCGCTTCGAGGCCGGCGCCACTGTCGTAGCGGAAGGAGAACCGGGGCGCTCAATGTTCATCGTTCAATCCGGCGAGCTGGTGGTGAGCAAGCAGACGGATTCCGGGCATGTCGTTCGCATGTCTAACCTTGGGCCTGGTGATTTCTTCGGCGAAATGACGCTTATCGAAATGCAGAACCGGTCTGCGACCGTCGTCGCGGAGGGCCCAACCGTGCTGTACGAACTCACGGCCCGAAAACTTTACACATGCTACAAGACCGATATCCATGCCTATGTGATGGTGATGCAGAATATCAGCCGCGAGCTTTGTCGGCGGCTCCGCCGCGCCGACAATCGCATTGCCGAGTTACAGATGCTTCGCGCGGGTCAATGACGCAGACTAGCGTGCATTGCGCGGTCAAGCGCCATATAACGGTGCGCCGTTATTCCTGCGGGTGAAAAGCCTGATCCGGATCGAGTGGGAACATCGCTACCCGGTTCGCCCCGCTGCAGGGTTGATCAGTGGGTACACCCATGAGTTCGCAAAGCTCCTCGAAATCGTCCATACAATCGCGATCAATCAACTCAAGGACCCGCTTTGTCCATTCTTGAGAACCGGGCATCGGCTTCGGAGAAATAGAGGGCGTCGGTGCCCCTCCGGAAGGATTGCAGGTAACTCTCACTTTTAGTCTCCGTGGTTCGGCTGATCTTTTGCGCATGGACAATCCGGCTTGCCGACGGCCGTGGCGCGAGCTGGACCTGCCATGTTGCGTTCGAGGGCGAACGCCCAGCGGCAAGCTAGGTCAGTCGAGTTACCAGGGGTTAAGACCTGATTCTGACAGCCATGTGCGGATTCGGCCATGCTCCGAGATGAAGCTGGCTGAGCTGCAAATGCCTGGATGGCGGAAACTGGACAATGTTGGCACGATTTGGCTGCGTGCGGCGATTTGCCTTGTCGCGGCGACGTTTGATCGGTTGAGCTCCGAATTATCCAGCGTAATGATGATCTGCCGACAGAATCGCCTGAACCAAGTGGATTATGCCAACCCGTACGAACCCTCTGAGTAACTATCCGGTAGTCCGCTCCAGCGATCCTGCATTCGTGCGCGAGCGTCTTTTCAGCGTGTACGGTGCAAACAGCTTCGATGTCGGAAGGGCAAACAGGGCCTTCGCCGTTGATGCCAATCACCTGCAGGTCGGCGGCCTCGGACTTTCCTATTGCGACTATGCCAGCGATGTGTCGGTCGGGTTTGGCGAGGCCTCCTTCGTCCGGCAGTTCTTTAATATCGAAGGTGTGGCGCGTTACGCCGCGGGCAAGCAATCGGGAGAGATAGCGCCGGGCTCATGGAGCCCGATCTTGCATGCGCAGGAACCGCTCAAGCTCGATTTCCGGGCCGGCTATCGCCAGCTTGTACTGCGGATCGAGTTCGAAGCGCTGCTGCGCAATCTCAGTGCCTTGCTGGGTCAGGATGTCGGCCGGAAGCTGACCTTCGACGAAACACCGGCGCGCCAACCCGCGATGGATGCACTGCGGCGGCGGATTATTCACTTTGCCATCGACTACAATGAACGCGGCGCCTTCTTCTCAGACCTGGCTGCCGCCGAGGTCGAACGCATGGTGATCATGAAATTCCTGATGTGCCACCGGCACAATTATACGCACTTGCTGCTGCGCGAGCCGCTTCCGGCTTCCTCAACCGCGGTGAGGGTGGTCGAGGAATACATTGAGGCCAACTGGGACAGGCCGATCGACATCGGGACAATGGCGGCGCTGGCCAAGATCGGCGCACGAAGCCTGTTCCGGCAGTTCAGGAAGGACCGAGGTTACTCACCGGCGGATTTCGCCAAGCGGGTGCGGCTCAACCACGCGCGCGAAATGCTGGAGCAGTCGAATGAAACCACGTCCGTGATACAGATCGGGCTCAAATGCGGCTTTCAAAATCCCGGCCGTTTCGCCCGGGACTATCGCAATGCGTTCGGCGAGTTGCCCTCGGTCACCTTGCAGCGGACCAGGAAGTGGCGGAGTTAAAGCTCGCTCACCCCGCCGTATTCCGTCGGCGCCGCCCGCGGAAGGATTATCCGAATCATCGTCCCCAAGTCAGGTTCGCTCTCGGTATTGACCCGACCGCCCAGGCAATTTGTGACGATCGTCTAAAGCATGATCCGGAAAAGTGGACACCGGTTTTCCGAAAAGATCATGCTTAAACAAAAAGATAGAGCGAGATGGCGATTCAACGAAGAGCCATCTCGCTC
>JAJYAH010000687.1 GCA_021779635.1 Pseudomonadota bacterium
GCCATTTCAGATCGCCGCCGGCGCAGAACGCCTTGTCGCCGGCGCCGGTGACGATCGCGACCCATTGGTCGGGATCGGCGGAGAAGTCGTCGAACACCTTGTTCAGTTCGAAATGCGCATCGGTATGCAGCGCGTTGTAAACCTCGGGCCGCGACAACGTCACGATCGTGACCGGGCCCTTGCGCGTGACCTTGGAGAATTTCAAGTCCATGTTTGCTCCCGTCGTTTCTTTTGCCGTGGCAAGGAATGCGTAGCTTGAATATTAGCTGGCCCTCGCCGCCGGTTGCCATCCAATTACGCTGGCTACCTCCGCGTCACAAGCCGTATTCCTTTGCTTGACTTGATTTGAGGTTCTCATCTTAATCGATCGGGCTCGGGCTCGGGCTCGGGCTCGGGACCGCGCCGCGACCTCGCCCCGACAAGACCACAAACGACAAGAAAAACCACAGCTGGGAGAACTGCCTTGGATTTTGCATTGCCGGCCGACCTCGTCGCCTATCTCGCCGAACTCGATCAATTCATCGCACGCGAGATCAAGCCGATCGAAAACGCGGACGACAACATCCGGTTTTTCGATCATCGCCGCGAATGGGCGCGTACCGATTTCGACAATGGCGGGCTGCCTCGGCATGAATGGGAAGCGCTGCTGCGCAAGGTGAAAAATCTCGCCGACAGCGCCGGGCACCTCCGCTTCGCCATCCCGAAACGCTATGGCGGCAAGGACGGCTCCAACCTCTGGATGGCGGTGATCCGCGAGCATTTCGCCGCCAAGGGGCTTGGCCTGCACAACGACCTGCAGAACGAACATTCGATCGTCGGCAACCTGCCGCTGGTGACCATGCTGGACCGCTATGGCCGCGACGACCAGAAGGCGATGATCGAAGGCTCGATCACCGGGAAATATCGCATCACCTTCGGCTTGACCGAACCGGAGCACGGCTCGGATGCGACGCACATGGAAACCCGCGCGGTGCAGGCGACCCGCGACGGTGTCGCCGGATGGGTGATCAACGGCGAGAAGATGTGGACCACCGGCATGCATGTCGCGACCCATTGCGCGCTGTTTGCGCGCACCTCGGGCAATGACGGCGATGCGCGCGGCATTACCTGCTTTCTGGTGCCGGCGAACGCCAAGGGCGTCAAGGTCGAGGAATATATGTGGACCTTCAACATGCCGACCGATCATCCGCGCGTCAGCTTCACCGACGTGTTCGTGCCTGATGACGCGCTGTTCGGCGAGGTCGGCCGCGGTCTGTCGCTGGCGCAATGCTTTGTGCACGAGAACCGGATCCGGCAGGCAGCGAGCTCGCTGGGCGCTGCGGTCTACTGCATCGAGGAAAGCGTGAAATATGCGCGCGAGCGCAAGCCGTTCGGCCGCGCGCTGGCCGAGAACCAGGCGATCCAGTGGCCGCTGGTCGAGCTTGCGACTCAGGCAGAGATGCTGCGGCTGTTAATTCGTAAGACTGCATGGGAGATGGACAAGCTCACCCAGGCGCAGGTCGAGCATACCCTGTCGGATAGGGTCTCGATGTGTAACTTCTGGGCGAACCGGCTGTGCTGCGAGGCCGCCGATCGCGCCATGCAGGTGCATGGCGGCATGGGCTACTCGCGTCACAAGCCGTTCGAGCACATCTACCGGCATCACCGCCGCTACCGCATCACCGAAGGCAGCGAGGAAATCCAGAAGCGCAAGGTCGCCGGCTTCCTGTTCGGCTATATGGGAGCGGGCAAGCATTGAGGGCGGACGACGCTCAATTCACCTGCCGATCCCTGCCGGCCCAATAGGGATCGCGCAGATGGCGGCGCAGGATCTTGCCGGAGGCGTTGCGCGGCAGGGCTTCGATGAAGTCGACCGACTTCGGCGTCTTGAAGCCCGCGATGCGTTCGCGGGTGAAGCCGATGATGTCCGATGGCGTCGCCTTCTTGCCGGGCTTCATCACCACGATGGCCTTGACCGCCTCACCCCATTTGTCGTCGGGCACGCCGACCACGGCGACTTCGGCGACATCGGGGTGATCGCAGATCGCGCTTTCGACCTCGGCCGGATAGATGTTTTCCCCGCCCGAGATGATCATGTCCTTGATGCGGTCGTGGATATAGAGATAGCCGTCCTCGTCCAGGTAGCCGGCGTCGCCGGTGCGCAGCCAGCCGTCGCTGTCGAGCGTCTTGGCGGTAGCTTCCGGCAAATTCCAGTAGCCGGCCATGTTGGAGCCGGAACGCGTCGCGATCTCGCCGACCTCACCCGGCGGCAATCGGTTGCCGTCGGCATCGAGAATGGCCAATTCGACGCCCGGCAGAGCCTTCCCGGCCGAGCGCATCCGGTCCAGTCCCTCGACATGATCTTCCGGCGGCAGCGCCACGATGGTGCCGGTGGTTTCGGTCATGCCGTACATCTGCACGAAGCCGCAGCCGAACACCTCGATGCATTCCTTCAGCAGCGCCGCCGGGATCGGCGAGGCGCCGTAGAGCATGTATTTCAGCCGCGAGAAGTCGACTTGGCGCGCGCGCGGTTGCCGCACCACGAACTGCATCGCCGCCGGCACCATGAACAGCTTGGTGATGCCGGACTGCTCGAAGAAATCCAGCACCTTGGTCGGATCGAACTCGCGCGCGATCACGCCCCTGGCGCCATGATAGAGCCCCATCACGCCCCAGCCGGACCCGCCGATATGGAAGATCGGCATCGCCACCAGCGAGACGTCGTCGGTCGACCAGCGGTTCCACTCGGGCTTTTCGGCTTCATTGCCGGTCTGCACCAGATTGAGGAAGTTGGCGTGCGACAGCATCGCGCCTTTCGGTTTTCCGGTCGTGCCCGAGGTGTAGAGCTGGATCGCGATGTCCTTCGGGCTGATCGGCACTTTCGGGTCGTCGCCGCTCTGCGCGTCGCGCCACGCCGTAAAATCGGGCCATTCCGCTGCACCGCCTTCGGTGGTGATGATGTGGCGAAGATCAGGCAATTGCGGTTTGATGCTGCGGGCCTGGGCGATGAATTCGGGGCCGACGAACAGCACCGGCGCCTTGCAGTCGTCGACGATGAAGGCGACTTCGGGTCCGGCGAGGCGCCAGTTTACCGGCGCCATCACCACATTGGCTTTCATCGCTCCCAGCAGCAGCTCGAAATAGACATCGCTGTTCTTGCCGAGATAGGCGATGCGTTCGCCCGGTTTGACGCCGAGCGCTATCAGCGCCCTGGCGACCCGGTTGGTCCTGGTGTCGAGCTCGGCGAAGGTGGTCTGGCGTCCCTCGAACTCGTACACGACGGCGTTGCCGCGAGTCCTGGCGCGGTCTCGCACCATGTCGGCAAGGTTGGCCAGTTGTGGTATGGCGGACATGTCTCTCCCGGGGTGTCTTGTTTTCGTTGCGCGGAGTTTGGCGTTATCCGGCAGCAAAAACAATACGTGATCGAGTTACCCCCGTGCCGAGCGGTCCTTCTCATTTTGCGCCTTGATCGAATCGCGCGCCTTGATCCAGTCGTTGTCGCTCCAATCGCGCAGCTCGTAAAAGTTGCCGCCCGTAGCCAGCGCCTGCGCGCCGTCCATCGCGATGGTTTCCCCGTTGATCCAGTCGCAGCCGCCGGAGATCAAAAACACGGCAAGGTTCTGCAGTTCCTCCATCTTGCCGACACGGCCCATCGGATTTCTTGCAATGGTGCGAGCGCCGGGCTCATCGCCGGGGTTAAGGCGCTTGCTCATCCCCTCGGTCGGAATTTCGCCCGGCGCAATGGTGTTGAGCCGGATGCCGTAGCGTCCCCATTCGGTGGCCAGCGACATCGTCATGGCATGGATAGCGGACTTGCTCATCGCAGAAGGCACCACATAGGGGCTGCCGTTGCGGACCCAGGTCACGGTGATCGACACCACGTTGCCGGGGTGCTTGCCGGCGATCCAGCGTCGGCCCACCGCGTGGGTCACATAAAATGTGCCGTGCATCACGATGTTGGCGATCGCGTCGAAGCCGCGCGGCGTCAGGTCCTGTGTGCGCGAGACGAAATTGCCGGCGGCGTTATTGATGAGATCGGTAAGCGGGCCTTCGGTGAAAATTGCCTCGATCATCTCGTCGACCGCGAGCGGGTTTCTGATGTCGACGCCATGGCTGGTCACCCGGCCGCCATGCAGGTCCATCAGCTCGGTCGCGGTCTCATCGCAAACGCTCTTTCTCCGGCCGCAGATATGAACTTCGGCGCCGAGGCTGAGGAAGCGCGCAGCCATGGATTTGCCAAGCCCGGTTCCACCACCGGTGACCAGAATGCGTCTACCGGCAAGAAGTTGTTCGCTAAACATGGAGGTTTCCGTCCTAAAGAAATGTCTGTTAATTGGTTGATTGACTAAATCGGGACAACGCCTTT
>JAJYAH010000688.1 GCA_021779635.1 Pseudomonadota bacterium
TACGAATAAAGGAGCCCGATTTGCTATAATGGGCTCTTCACCCGCAGCCTCCCGGAGATATCCGAAATGACGAAAATCAGGATCGGTCTGGTCGGGTGCGGTTTCGTTTCGGAACTGCACATGTTTGCCTACCGGCGGGTCTATGGCGTCGATGTCGAAGTCAAGGCGGTCGCGGCACGGGGTGACCATGTTTTCGATTTTGCCGCTCGGCACCAGATACCGAGAACCTACCGCAGCTTTGGCGACTTGATCGCCGACGGCGAGTTGGATGTTGTCGACATCTGCACGCCACCTCATCTGCACGGCTCGATGATTGTTGACGCGATGATGGCCGGGAAGCATGCCATCTGCGAAAAGCCGTTCGCGGGCTATTTTGGGCGGGACGACGACAAGGTCCCGATCGGCAAGCACGTGCCCAAAGCGCTGATGTACGAGCGCGTGCTCGAAGAAATGGAAAAGACCCGCGCGGCAATCAGGAAAACCGGCAGGCTCTTCATGTATGCGGAAGACTGGATTTACGCGCCGGCGGTGACCAAGACCGTGGAGATCCTGAGGGCTACCGGAGACAAGATCCTGTTCATGAAGGCGGAGGAGAGTCACAGCGGTTCGCACGCGGCGCATGCCGCGCAATGGGCAATGACCGGCGGCGGCTCGCTGATCCGGATGGGATGTCACCCGCTTTCAGCGGTGCTCTATCTCAAGCGGGTCGAGGCCAAAGCACGCGGCGAGACGATCGGCGTCGCGAGCGTGACCTGTGACGTCGGCAATGTCACGGCGTGCCTTCGCCCGGACGAGCGGGCCTACATCAAGGCCAATCCAGTTGACGTCGAGGATTGGGGCACGCTCACCGTGACCTTCTCCGATGGCACCAAGGCGACGGTGCTTTCCGGGGACATGATCCTAGGCGGCGTGCGCAACCTGATCGAAACGCATACCAGCGGCGGCTCGCTGGTGGCGAACATTACACCCAACACGCACATGATGAGCTATCAAACGAGCGAGGAGAAGCTCGCGAGCGTCTATATCACCGAAAAAGTGGATCGAAAAACCGGATGGCAATACGTCTGCCTCGAGGAGGAATGGACGCGCGGCTATTTGCAGGAAATCCAGGATTTCATGGAATGCGTCGCAACCGGCCGGCAGCCGCTTTCCGATCTTGCGCTGGCCCTTGAGACAACCAAGGTCAACTACGCCGCCTATTGGTCTGCCGAAGAGGGTCGTCGCGTTACGCTGTGACGCCGCTTTTCGCTGCGACCGATTTGGCCCGCGAATGGCACCGTTGAATTCGCCCTGCTGCGCGGATCAAACCACCATGTTTCGCTCGATAATCTCGCGATAGAACGAGGCGCTCAGCTTGGGCGTGCGACGCTGGGTGCTGAAGTCGACGCGGTAGAGCCCGAAGCGTTTTTCATATCCATCCACCCATTCAAAGTTATCCATCAGGCTCCATAGGAAGTACCCGCGCACGGGCACCCCCTCGGATGTCGCACGCTGCAACTGCGTCAGGTAGTTGCGCAGATACATGATCCGATCCACGTCATAAACATTGCCGTCAGCGGCTGGCTCGTCGGTCGCCGATGCTCCGTTCTCGGTGATGTAGATCGACTTCACGTCCCAAAGCTTCGCCACATGACGCGGCGCCCAGTACATCGCTTCGGGAGCGACCTTGAGCCAGGCCGAGTCCATATGTGGAAATGTCGCGGGAAACGGCACAAGGGCAAAGCCGCTCGGGTTGTCGGCTGCAACGACGTAATGGTTGGGTATGTAAACATTCAGCCCGACAAAATCGATCGGGGATGAAATGACGCTCAGATCCTCGGCGGTGTATTTCGGGGCGTTCTTGCCGGCATAGGCCAGGAACCCATCCGTGTACTTTCCCTCCAGCATCACGGTCAGGTAGCCGGCGTTGAGTTCGCGCGTCGCGATCTCCGCTGCCCTTATGTTCGCCGGCGTTTCAATGGCAGGAACGCAGACCACGAGGTTCTCTGCCGGACCGGCCTTGGTTCCAGCCCGGCCATGCGCCCGGATCGCTTGCACGGCGAGACCGTGCGCCAGCGCCACATTGTGAAGAGCCTGGTTCAACTCTTGCTGGGGCAGCTTGAGACCCGGGGCGTCCATGCCAGTGCCATAACCGGAATAAAGAAACCTGGAGCATTCATTGAGCGTGAAAATGTGCTTGACCCGATCGGTCAGGCGCTCTGCGACATAACCCGCATAATCCGCAAATGCCTTTGAGGTGTCCCGAGACGCCCAGCCGCCGACGCGATCCTGAAGCGCCTGAGGCAAATCCCAATGATACAGGGTCGCAAACGGCTCAATGCCATTCGCCAGCAGTTCGTCCAGAAGCCGATTGTAGAAATCGAGGCCCTTTGGGTTTGGCGAACCAGTTCCTTCGGGAAAAACGCGAGGCCATGCGATCGAAAAACGATAGGCCTTTGCGCCCATCGCCTTGATTAGTTGAACGTCCTCTTTGTAACGGTGATAATGATCGCTGGCGACGTCCGCACAGCTCTGATCCAGAATCTTTCCGCGGGTGTGAGCGTAACGATCCCAAATCGATGGACCTCGTTGGTCTTCGTTGACGGCCCCCTCGACCTGATAGGCTGACGTCGCCGTTCCCCACAGAAAGTCGCTCGGGAAGCCAGCGGAAAGGTTCGGACCCGGCTGACCGTCTCTCAGACTCGAGCCGATTTGGCTGGATTCGGCGGATTTCGTCGATAATCCGAGAGCCGACCATCCTGCAATCCTGCCAAAATGGCGGCGCGAAAGTCTGTTGAACAACCTCACCTCACTTGTTGGGACCGAGGCAAATTTGCTATCAGAACACAGCCGCACTCGGCCATGCCCCGCGTTCCGGTCAAACTGCGTGGACCGCTCACCATAATCGACAAGTTTCCTGGAGGACAGAACCAATTTTCTTTCGCGCGCCGGCGGCGCTTCTCCTGATATCCTTGGGTGTTATTGCCGCGGTCTGGTGGTGGTTGGCCACGCCGGTCACGCTGGCACATGCGCCGATCGATCCCGCGGCGAAGCTGCATTGCGTGTCCTATGCGCCGTTCCGGGGCGACCAGACTCCCTTGAACCCGGACTTGATCGTCAGTCCGGAACAGATCCAGGAAGACCTGACCGATCTCGCCAAGATTTCCCAATGTGTCCGCACCTACTCCGTCGACAACGGATTGGACAAGGTGCCCGAACTCGCCTCCAAGGTCGGCCTGAAAGTTCTTCTCGGGGTTTGGATCGGAAACGAACGCCGAAAGAACGCACTTCTGGCCGACACCGCGATATCGCTGGCCAAGGCTTATCCCGACGCAGTCAAAGCAATCATCGTGGGCAATGAGGTGCTGCTGCGCGGAGAAATGACCGTTTCCGTGCTTCGGGATACCATCCGCTCGGTTAAAGCCCGGGTGAATATTCCGGTGACCTACGCCGATGTCTGGGAATATTGGCTGCGCTACCGGGAGGTCGCAGCGGACGTCGATTTCGTTACGATTCATGTGCTGCCCTATTGGGAAGACATGCCGGTCCGCGCCGAGGACGCCGCCGCGCATGTGGCCGCCATCCGGAAGCGGGTAGCGCTTGCCTTTCCCGGCAAGGAAATCCTGATCGGCGAGACCGGCTGGCCAAGCAATGGGCGGATGCGCGAGGGTGCCCTGCCGTCGCGTACCAACCAGGCCCGTATCGTCTCGGAGATTCTTGATCTGGCGAAGCGCGAGAATTTTCGCGTCAACCTGATCGAGGCCTACGACTCGCTATGGAAGCGTCAGTGGGAAGGAACGGTGGGCGGCAATTGGGGATTGTTCGACGGGGTGTATCGCAAGCTGAAATATCCGGCCGGCGTCGCCATCAGCAATTATCCGTTCTGGCAGCTGCAGATGGAAAGCGGCATGGGTTTGGCTGTCCTGGTATTCGCCGCAGCCGGGCTGGCATCGAGGCGCAGTTCCTCGACTCCCCGGCTCGCCTGCTGGATCGCGGTCGGAATCTTCGCCGCCACGGCTGGAATCCTGGTTGGGATGGCCGCCGACAAGATGCTTTATGAAAGCTACGGTTTGGGTCGCTGGCTCGGCTGGGGTTCGCTGCTGGCGGCCGCGATCGCGTCGCCCGTATTGTGCGCCAATGCCTTGATGTCGGGACGCGCGCTGCCGACATTTATGGATTTGATCGGCCCGCGCGAAGGCAGAACCCTGTCGGTGCCAACGATGGTTCTGGGCGGCGTGTTGACCGTAACCACACTGACCGCGGCGGAAACCGCCCTGGGCTTGCTGTTCGACCCGCGTTGGCGCGACTTCCCGTTCGCCAGCCTGACCATGGCGGTGGTGCCGTTCGGAATCTTGATGCTGTTCA
>JAJYAH010000689.1 GCA_021779635.1 Pseudomonadota bacterium
TGGCCGGCGGCATCGACGACGGGCGCGATAGCATATGTCGGCTAGTCTGGACATATGGATATTGATGAAGCCATTCCCGCTTTCTCGGCGCTCGCCCAGGCCACGCGCCTGAAGGTTTTTCGCGTCCTCATGCAGCACGAGCCCGACGGACTGCCGGCAGGTGAAATCGCCCGCCGCATCGGGGTGCCGCACAACACGATGTCAACGCATCTCGCCATCCTGGCCCGGGCCGGGCTGATCGGCGCGGATCGGCAGAGCCGGTCCATCGTCTATCGCGCGCGGCTTGACGCGGTGCGCGGCCTCGCCAACTTCCTCGTGAAGGATTGCTGCGGCGGCCGGCCGGAGCTGTGCGTGCCGTTGATCGCCGATCTATCCCCTTGCCGCCCGTTACCGGAAACATCTTTCAGGGAGACCGCGTGAGCAGCGCCATGGATGTCATCATCTATCACAATCCCGGCTGCGGCACGTCCCGCAACGTGCTCGGCCTCATCCGCAACGCGGGCATCGAGCCGCACATCGTCGAATATCTCAAGACCCCGCCGTCGCGCGCGCTGTTGCGGCAGCTCATTGCCCGCATGGGCATTCCCGTGCGCGCGCTGCTGCGGGAGAAGGGCACGCCCTATGCCGAGCTCGGCCTGGGCGATCCCGGCCTCACCGATGATCAGCTCCTCGACGCCATGATGGCCCATCCCGTCCTGATCAACCGGCCGATCGTCGTAACGCCGCTCGGCGTCAAACTCTGCCGCCCATCGGAGACCGTGCTCGATATTCTTCCGGCCACGCAGCAAGGCGCGTTTCGCAAGGAAGACGGCGCGCCCGTCGTCGATGCCGCCGGCCACCGCGTGCCCTGAAGGACGTTTCGCCATGTCTCTGTTCGAACGCTGGCTCACGCTGTGGGTCGCCCTGTGCATCGTCGCAGGCGTCGCGCTCGGGCATTTGCTGCCCGCGGCCTTCCACGCGATCGGCGCCGCCCAGATCGCCAAGGTCAATCTGCCGGTCGCCGCGCTGATCTGGCTGATGATCGTGCCGATGCTGATCCGCATCGACTTCGCGGCGCTGGGCCAGGTAGGGCGGCACTGGCGCGGCATCGGCGTCACGCTGTTCGTCAACTGGGCGGTTAAGCCTTTCTCCATGGCCGCGCTCGGCTGGCTCTTCATCGGCACGCTCTTCCGCCCGCTTCTCCCTCCCGGCCAGATCGACAGCTACATCGCGGGCCTCATCATTCTCGCCGCCGCGCCCTGCACCGCGATGGTCTTCGTCTGGTCGAACCTGAGCAAGGGGGAGCCGCATTTCACCCTCAGCCAGGTCGCCCTCAACGACGCCATCATGGTGTTCGCCTTCGCGCCCATCGTCGGCCTGCTGCTGGGATTATCGTCCATCACGGTGCCCTGGAGCACGCTCGCCCTTTCGGTCGCGCTCTACATCGTCGTGCCGGTGATCGCCGCCCAGCTTCTGCGCCGGCATTTGCTCGCAAGCGGCGGGGCTTCGCGGCTGAAGGCGTTTCTTGACCGGCTACAGCCCGTCTCGCTTGCCGCGCTGCTCGCGACCCTGGTTTTGCTGTTCGGATTTCAGGGCGAGCAAATCCTGGCGCAGCCGCTCGTCATCGCGCTGCTCGCGGTGCCGATCCTGATCCAGGTTTATTTCAATGCCGGCCTCGCCTATCTGCTCAACCGGCTGGCGGGCGAGCAGCACTGCATCGCCGGCCCCTCCGCCCTGATCGGCGCCTCCAATTTTTTCGAACTGGCCGTCGCCGCCGCCATCAGCCTGTTCGGCTTCCAGTCGGGCGCGGCCCTGGCGACCGTGGTCGGCGTGCTGATCGAGGTTCCCGTCATGCTCACCGTCGTCTGGATCGTGAACCGCTCGAAGAACTGGTACGAGCGCGGCCAAAACGCGCCGCCTGCCCCCGAAGCGGCGCCCAAAGCGGCGCCCAAAGAGGCGCCCCGAGAGGCGTCCTGACGCAAGGCGGCCCGGTCCCGGCGGCCACGGGGCAATGGCAGGTTACCGTCTGGGACGCGAGGCATCTCGCCATCCGGGTTTTTTTTGTTTAGTACCCACCCTACGGAGCGTAGCTCAGCCTGGTAGAGCGCCTGCTTTGGGAGCAGGAAGCCGGAGGTTCGAATCCTCTCGCTCCGACGGCGATCGGGTCCGGGCTGGCCGGGCGGAACAGGTTGCGAGGAGAGGGTGATGCGGGCGCGGATATTTTTGCCACCGAAATCGTCGATGCAGTCGGGCCTGGCCAAGACCCATAAATGGGTGCTGGAATACGAGCCTGAACGGCCGAAAATCCGTGATCCGTTAATGGGCTGGACCGGGAGTGACGATACGCTGTCCCAGCTCCGGCTGTCCTTTGACACCCGCGAAGCCGCCATCGCCTATGCCAAGGCGCACGACATTCCCTTCGATCTGGAATTACCGCCGGAACGGGTGAGATTGCCGAAATCCTATTCCGATAACTTCCGTTTCGACCGCAAGGAAAACTGGACCCACTGAACCGGTTTTGCGCCCTTAGCTCAGCTGGATAGAGCACGAGACTTCTAATCTTGAGGCCGGTGGTTCGACTCCACCAGGGCGCGCCATTTCAGAACGGAATGTCAATCGGCGTTGAATATTTTGCACACCAATTAACAGCCATTGCCGAAAAGAGCCATTTCGTCCTAAATGGCGCAATGGATCGCCACGGGAATCGGCCATGAAAACCATGTCGGCGCGCGCTGCGAAGAATGGCTTCGGCCTGATGATCGACACCGCGCGCGCGGAGCCGGTGCTGATCGAAAAGCACGGGCGCGGCGTTGTGGTGGTCGTCTCGGTGGAAGAATATGAACGGCTTTCCGTGCAATCTGGACGCGCGGCCAAGGGGGAGACGGGGACCAGACGGGCGTCGAAAAATGGCCAATGAAGCGTTCGCGCGCGTCAAGATAGACCAGCTTCTAAAGGACGCCGATTGGTCGCTCTCAGACGGCCGCAGCGTGCGCTTCGAGTATCCGCTCGATGACGGCGGCAAGGCGGATTATGCGCTGTTCGACCGCCAGGGCCGTGCGCTCGCCGTGCTGGAAGCCAAGAGCACAAGCGTCAATCTGAGTGCGGGCGAAGCGCAGGGCGGGCGCTATGCCGATCAGCTCGGCGTGCCCTTTATCTTCCTCTCGAATGGCGAGGAAGTGTGGTTCCGCGACAAGACCCAGGACGCCCATTTCCGCCGCGTCGAGACGGTGTTCAGTCAGGACGATCTCACGCGCCGGAAGGCGGCGAGCGAGATCCGCCGCGATCCGCTCAGCGTCCCTATCGACACCCGGATCGCGGGCGGCGGCGGGCGCCTCCATCAAACGGCCTGCATCGACGTGGTGTGTCGGGAGATCGCCGCCGGCCGTCGCAAGCTGCTGGTCGAGATGGCGACCGGCACCGGCAAGACTCGCACGGCAGCCGCCCTGCTCAAGCGCCTGTTCGAGGCCAATTGGGCGACGCGCGCCCTGTTCGTGGTCGATCGCAACACGCTCGCGATCCAGACCGAGGACGCCTTCGCCGAGCATCTGCCGCATCTACCTTGCTATCGTGTGCCCCGCGTCGGCCGCCGCTTTCAGGACGAGAAGCGCGTCACCATTGTCACCCTGCAAACGCTGGTGAACGAGTACGAGAACTACTCGTCCGGCTATTTCGATCTGGTCGTCATCGACGAGTGCCACCGCAGCATCTACGGCAAATGGCGGCGCGCGCTCGACCATTTCGACGGCATCAAGATCGGCCTCACCGCCACGCCCTGCGTCATGCGCGATGCGCCGGACGTGGACGAGGAGGATCGCGCCGCCATCCGCGACACCATGCGCTTCTTCGAGGTCGATAGCCCGACCTACAGCTACAGCATGGCCGAGGCGATCGCGGACGGGCACCTCGTTCCTTACGAGATTTACCGCGCCATGACCGCGCGCACGGCGGCAACCGAGGGCTTCACCGTGTCCCGCGCCGAAATTGACTGGAACGCGATGGACGCGGCGACGCGTACTGAGATGGAAACGCTGTTCGCCGGCCATGATCCGCTGGTCGTCGATCCCACCGCCCTGGAGCGGAAGTTCACCATCCCCGAGCGCAACCGCGCCATGGTGCGCGAGTTCCGCGACGTGCTGGAGAAGGGCTATGTCGGCCCGAACGGCGTCCGCCGCGCGCCGGAATGGGGCAAGACCATCGTCTTCGCCGTCACCAAGCGCCACGCCGAAACACTGGCGCGCATGTTCGACGAGGCGTTCGCTGACCGGAAGCCAACGCCCACCACCCGCTATGCCGATTTCGTCGTCTCCGGCATGGGGCCGGAGGACACGGTGGACGGCCAGGCCAAGATCAAGCGGTTCAAG
>JAJYAH010000045.1 GCA_021779635.1 Pseudomonadota bacterium
CAACGCGGTCGGCTTCTTCCTGACCGCGGGCTTTCTCGGCATGATGTATTACTTCGTGCCCAAACAGGCGGAGCGGCCGGTCTATTCCTACCGGCTGTCGATCATCCATTTCTGGGCGCTGATCTTCCTCTACATCTGGGCCGGGCCGCATCATCTCCATTATACCGCGCTGCCCGACTGGGCGCAGACGTTGGGCATGACATTCTCCATCATGCTGTGGATGCCGTCGTGGGGTGGAATGATCAACGGGTTGATGACGCTGTCCGGTGCCTGGGACAAGCTGCGCACCGATCCGGTTCTTCGAATGCTTGTGGTATCAGTTGCGTTCTATGGCATGTCGACATTCGAAGGTCCGCTGATGTCGATCAAGGTCGTCAACTCGCTGAGCCATTATACGGATTGGACCATCGGTCATGTTCATTCGGGCGCGTTGGGATGGGTTGGCTTTGTCTCATTCGGCGCGCTGTACTGTCTCGTGCCTTGGTTATGGAATCGCAAAGGTCTTTACAGTCTGAAACTGGTGAATTGGCATTTCTGGATCGCGACCATCGGCATCGTTCTCTACATTTCGGCAATGTGGGTCTCCGGGATTCTTCAGGGCCTGATGTGGCGAGCTTACACCTCGCTTGGCTTTCTCGAATATTCCTTCATCGAGTCGGTTGAAGCGATGCATCCGTTCTATGTCATCAGGGCCGCAGGTGGTGCCTTGTTTCTGATCGGCGCACTGATCATGGCGTACAATCTCTG
Organism: Pseudomonadota bacterium; assembly: GCA_021779635.1. The sequence continues at coordinate 748 of JAJYAH010000045.1, forward strand.
GATGACGGTGCGGACGGGCGAGGCGGAGGAACGCGCGCCGATCTCAGGATCGTCGCCTCTCGCAGTCCAGCCGGCTGAATGAGGAGAATAAAATGTCATTCTGGACCCGGCACCAAATCCTTGAAAAGAACTCGATTGTTCTTGTCGTCGGAATTCTCGCCGTCATCGCAATCGGCGGTCTTGTCGAGATCACGCCGCTATTTTATCTAAAGAGCACCATCGAAGTGGTTGATGGTGTGCGGCCTTATACGCCGCTGGAACTGACGGGACGCAACATTTACGTTCGCGAGGGGTGTTATCTGTGCCACTCGCAAATGATCCGGCCACTTCGAGACGAAGTTGAGCGTTATGGTCATTACTCGCTGGCTGCGGAGAGTATGTATGATCACCCGTTCCAGTGGGGCTCGAAACGTACCGGACCCGATCTTGCGCGCGTCGGGGCCAAATACTCGGACGATTGGCATGTCACGCATCTCACCAATCCGCGTGCGATCGTTCCGCAGTCGGTCATGCCGGGATATGCGTTCCTGGCCCAAACCGAGGTTGACGCTTCGACCATCGCCGATCATTTGCGAGCGAGCCGCGCCGTGGGCGTGCCGTATTCGGACGAACAGATTGCCAACGCTGCAGCTGATCTGAAGACTCAGGCCGATCCTGACAGTGATGGGGTCGATGCGTTTACAAAACGCTATCCGAAAGCTGTTGTGCGCAATTTTGACGGCAAAACGGGTATGCCCACGGAAATGGACGCGTTGATCGCCTATTTGCAGATGCTTGGCACACTGGTCGATTTCAAGCTCTACAATGATAAAGCCAATCTTCGTTGAGGACACGACGATGAAAGCGATCCTAACGGTTCAGAATTTTGTGTCGGATTTCGTCACCACTTTCTGGACACCAATCTTCGTCGGAATATTTCTCGCAATCGTGGTCTATGCGCTCTGGCCTCGCAACCAGGCGAGTTTCGACGAGGCGTCGAGAATGCCGTTGCGGGAGGAGTAACTAGATCATGACCGATCACAGCGAATTCGACAAAGTCACCGGCACTGCGACGACCGGCCATGAGTGGGACGGCATCAAGGAGTTGAATACGCCGCTGCCGCGCTGGTGGGTTTTTACCTTCTATGCCTGCATCGTCTGGGCGGTTGGATATTGGATCGTATATCCAGCCTGGCCCCTGGTTTCGGGATACACATCCGGTGTGCTGCATTATTCTTCCCGCGCCAACGTTGCCGTCGAACTGGCTAACCTCGAGAAAATCCGTGGTGATAAAATGCTGACGCTCGGCGCGGCCTCCCTTACCGATATCGAGAAGGATCCCGCGTTGCTCGCGCTGGCGCGCGCGCGAGGCAAAACCGTGTTCGGTGATAATTGCGCGCCGTGCCACGGCAGCGGCGCCGCGGGCGCCAAAGGTTATCCAAATCTAAACGATGACGACTGGCTGTGGGGCGGCACGCTCGATCAGATCATGCAGACGATCCAGTTCGGGGTACGCTCGGGGCACCCGAAGGCCCACGAAGGCGCAATGCTTGCCTTCGGAAAAGAGGGAATCCTGAAGAGTGACCAGATCGTTACGGTCGCAAATTATGTCCGATCCCTGTCCGGGCTGCCGACCCGGCAAGGCTACGATGCAACGGCCGGGCGAAAGATCTTCGTCGAAAATTGCGTGGCTTGTCACGGTGATGCTGGCAAGGGTAACCAGGAAGTGGGGGCGCCAAACCTGACTGACGCGATCTGGCTATACGGACCGGACGAGGCGACGATTATCCAGACCATCACCAACGGTCGGTCTGGCGTGATGCCGGCGTGGACCGGTCGTCTCGATCCTTCCACCATCAAGGCGATGGCGGTCTACGTCCATTCGCTCGGCGGCGGACAATAGGTTCCTGCGAGACAGACCCAGCCCTCTGCAACTTCATTTGAGATGGATCAAATGCGCGTCAGGGATCGAGCCTATGCTTGATTATTGATGCCAACTGAAGCCTGCTCATGAACCGGACCGTACGTCCAATTGACCTGGAACCAGATGATGGGCCGCTTTATGTCGCCCAGAAGAAAGTCTATCCGCAGAGTGTTTCAGGAACATTTCGGCGCATCAAATGGGGTTTGATGGCGGTTTGCCTTGGCGTCTACTATCTGCTGCCGTTCGTGCGATGGAATCGCGGTCTGGGAGCGCCGAGCCAGGCCGTCCTCGTCGATCTGCCCAATAGCCGGTTCTATTTCTTCTTCATCGAGCTGTGGCCGCAGGAAGTCTATTACTTTACCGGCCTGCTGATTCTTGCCGCCATTACGCTCTTCCTGATGAACTCGGTCGGAGGCCGCATTTGGTGCGGCTATCTCTGCCCGCAGACCGTATGGACTGATCTGTTCTATGCGGTCGAGCGCTGGGTCGAAGGCGACCGTCGGGAACGCATGAGAAAAGACGCGGCGGGCGGCGGGCATAAGCTGCAGCGTTTAAAGGAAATCGTGCTGAAGCATTCGATCTGGCTCCTGATCGCGTGGTGGACCGGCGGTGCTTGGGTTCTCTACTTCAACGATGCACCGACGCTGGTCAAACAGCTTGTGACCTTCCAGGCGCCGATGCTCGCCTATATCTGGATTGGCATATTGACGGCCACGACCTATGTGCTCGCCGGCTTCATGCGTGAGCAGGTTTGCGTCTACATGTGTCCGTGGCCGCGTATTCAGGCCGCGCTTACCGACGAATGGGCGCTCAACGTAACCTACAAATACGACCGTGGTGAAAAGCGCACGTCGCTGAAGAAAGCAAACGAATTGCGAGCGCACGGCGAAACCGCCGGTGATTGTATCGATTGCTATCAATGCGTTGCAGTATGTCCAACAGGCATAGATATCCGCGATGGCGCGCAACTCGACTGCATCCAGTGCGGCCTCTGCATCGACGCCTGCGATACGGTAATGAAGAAGATCGGCAGGGAAACCCGGCTGATCGGATATGACAACGATATCAATATTAAGCGGAGGCAGGCCGGAAAACCGGAAATTTATCGTGTCGTGCGGCCGCGCACCATCGTCTATTGTGCCATGATCGCAGGTGTCGGCGGGCTCATGCTGTATGCCCTGCTGACGCGGACGCTCCTCGATGTCAATGTGCTGCATGATCGCAATCCAGTCGCGGTGAGATTGAGCGACGGCTCAATTCGTAACGCCTATACGGTTCGCCTTCTGAACAAGCGAGGCTTCGATCGTGTCGTGGCGATCGATATCGATGGACCGCCAAACGCGACAGTCCACGTTGTCGGAGCCGATTCCGTTACGCCCGACAGGCCCATGATCATAGTTGGACGGGATCAAACCACCGAATTGAGACTGCTCGTAACGGCGCCCACCGAGAACAACCTCGAGAAATCGACCCCGGTGAAATTCAGGATAACCGACATCGGACTCGGCGAGGTGGCGTCGGCGACCGATAATTTCGTGACACCATGAGATTGCAGAGGAGCCTGGTATGAGCAGCCCGTTAGCTTCACCGAAGCCGTTGACCGGGGGCAAGGTCCTCTCCATGCTGGTTGCCTTTTTTGGCGTCGTGATCGCCGTCAACATGATCATGGCGAAGCTCGCCATCCAGACGTTGCCAGGCACCGAGGTCGACAGTGCCTACAGCGCCAGTCTGGCCTATGAGAATGAGATCGCGGCCGCCCACGATCAGAACGCGCGAAACTGGAAGGTTGACGCGCATATCCAGCGCGGGCCGGATGGCGGCGCAACGCTAGAGGTCGAGGCGCGCGACAACAGCGGTCTACCGATGTCTGGTTTAAATTTCCACGGCCGCTTCGAACGGCCTGCCGACAGGCGGGGCGATCAGGCGGTTGCGCTCGCTGAAATCGCGAGCGGCGTCTATCGCGGGAGTGCGTCCCTGATCGGGCCCGGACAATGGGATCTGGTGCTCGAAGGCCAGGCTGCGGGGCAGCGGCTGTTCCTGTCGAAGAATCGCGTGCTGTTGAACTAGGAAGACCATCTCATGCATGCGACACGCGACGTTTCACACTATGTGAAGGATTTGGGTGCGGGCCTCTTCCACATTGATCTTGCTGTTGAGGGCGTCAATTGCGCCGGATGCATGTCAAAGATCGAACGCGGGCTTTCGGCGATACCCGATGTCACGCTCGCACGCGTTAACCTGACCGACCGTCGTGTAGCTCTGGAATGGAAGCAGGGTGCACTCGATCCTGCCGGCTTCATCGATCGGCTCGCCGAACTCGGCTACAAGGCCTATCCGTTTGAAACGGCCCGTGCCGAGGCCGCGGAAGCGGACAACTCGCGCTTTCTTTTGCGTTGTCTTGGCGTCGCCGCCTTCGCTTCCATGAATGTGATGATGCTGTCGATCCCGGTCTGGTTCGGCAATGCGGGCGACATGCTCCCGGAGCAGCGCGACTTTTTCCACTGGCTGTCAGCGCTGATTGCGCTGCCGGCCGCCGCCTACGCGGGCCAGCCATTCTTCCGCTCCGCGTTCCGGGCGTTGCGCACGCGTAACGTCAATATGGACGTTCCGATCAGCATCGGGGTTACCCTGGCGCTGGCAATGTCGGTAGTCGAGACTTTGCGCCACGCGGAGCATACCTATTTCGATGCCGCCATCATGCTGCTGACATTTCTGCTGGTGGGGCGCTATCTCGACCAAAGCATGCGTCTGAAAACGCGCGCATTTGCGGCCACTCTGGCGGCACTCAAGGCCGAGACCGCGACCAAGCTCGTCGGGGTCGGCGAGATTTGCGAAGTACCGGTTGCCGCCATCCGGCCCGGCGATATCGTTCTCCTGCGGCCGGGCGAACGTTGCGCGGTCGATGGCACGGTTATCGAAGGACGATCGGAGATCGACCAAAGCCTGATCACGGGGGAAACCCTGTATGCGACCGCGGAGCATGGCACCGCTGTCTATGCTGGCTCGCTCAACATCTCCGGATCGCTGCGCGTTCGGGTATCCGCGGCGTCCGAGGGCACGCTGCTGGCGGAAATCACGCGATTGCTCGACAATGCGTTGCAGGCTCGTTCCCGTTATGTGCGCCTCGCAGACAGGGCATCCAGGCTATATGCGCCGGTGGTGCACGCGACCGCGTTGCTGACGATATTCGGCTGGGTCCTGATGGGCGCGACCTGGCACGACGCCATCGTGACAGGGATTGCCGTTCTGATCATAACCTGCCCATGCGCGCTTGGCCTCGCGATTCCCACCGTGCAGACCGTGGCGTCCGGTGCGATGTTCCGGGCCGGAGTTCTATTGAATTCGGGCGATTCCATCGAGCGGCTGGCCGAGGTTAATCATATCATCTTCGACAAGACCGGTACGCTGACACTGCCAGAACTCGATGTCGTGAATTCAGCCAGTGTCCCCCAAGACGTGTTCGATCTCGCGGGACGGCTGGCGCTTGCTAGCCATCATCCGGTCGCTGCCGCGGTGGCGCGCGCCTCGAACGCGAAATCGCCGCTTCCCGGAATTGTGGAGGAGCCGGGGCAGGGCGTTCGCGGCTTCGTCGACGGGGAAGAGGTAAGGCTGGGCAGGCCGTCGTTCTGCGAAGCAAATGAGTTGGCCAACGAGATTCTGAGTCTGGATCCGGTAGTAACGACCGTGGCCTTCAGACGAGGCGACGCGTGTTATGTGTTCGCGGTCCGGCAGCGCGTGCGCCCCGACGCGCAGGCCGTGGTTTCCGCGCTGCAAGCGCGTGGCATCGCGGTAGAGATCCTCTCAGGCGATCGGGAGCCGGCCGTCCGGGCCGCGGCCAAGACGCTTGGGATCAACGAGTGGCGCGCCGGGGTCACGCCAGCCGACAAGATCGCGCGGATTGAAGATCTGAAGCGCCAAGGCCTTAAGGTGATGATGGTCGGCGACGGGTTGAATGACGCGCCTTCGCTGGCTGCGGCGCATGTCTCCATGTCACCGATAAGTGCTGCGCATCTCAGTCAAGCCGCGGCCGATTTGGTGTTTCTGGGTAAGCCGCTCGCCCCGGTGGTCGCGGCGCTCGATTTCTCGCGCAAGGCGCTCCATCTGATGCGGCAGAATTTGTGGCTTGCGGTTGGGTACAATCTGCTGGCGGTCCCGATCGCCGTCAGCGGCGTCGTAACGCCTCTGATTGCGGCGGCGGCGATGTCTGGCTCTTCGCTGTTGGTCATGTTGAATGCGCTTCGGGCGCGTCGCGTCGCGCACGGGAGATCATGATGGAAGTACTTATCATTCTCGTGCCTTTGGCCCTTGGCCTCGGGCTTGTCGGCCTGCTCGGGTTTCTCTGGTCGCTCAAAAACGGACAGTACGACGATCTCGAAGGCGCGGCCTGGCGTGCCATCGCAGATGACGAACCGGCGCATGAGGCTCCGCCTGACTGATGGCGTTGCTAGCTATCCCAAGCCTGTCGTCTTCTTTTGAATGCTAGCGGATCATGTCACGCTGCGAGATGTAGAGCACAATCAGACCGATCGTGATCAGCGTGCTGAAGATCGCAATGGCGCGATACCGGTTCGTACGGCGGCGCTGGTGGCGGAGCACGAAGGCCGTGATTAAAAACTTGACAGCGAGCTTTGCCATTGGTTGCCCCAGCGCCGAAGCGTACACCACTTCAGCTGAAAATGTCCTTGCTGGTTTGATTTCTCTCAATTCGGAAAGTTAGAGCCTGGGTGATTTCGGATAGGTGAATCAAATTCGCCATTTGGTAGAAATTTCTCGTTTGTCGACGAAAGGGGCGCGATGATAGATCGCTCCTGACGACTGGCAGGGAGGATGGATGCTGCTTGCCGACAACAGCGTGGCTAGCCCGGAAGGGGCGGGTGCGCGCGGGATCGGCCATGGCGCGGTGTAGCTGTTCGCGAAACGCGTGACGCCGTTCGCCATCCTTGAGCTGGGCACCGCAGCGATTTTTCGCCGTCAACGGCGGCGACATTCGCATCCATTGACGCGGCTAATCAGGAAGACAGTCATGGAAAAAAAGACGCTCGTCAACGCACCAGGACTCGCTGAGCGCGCCTATCGCATCCGCCGCAACGCGCTACGCATGGGCGAAGTGCAGGGCCAGGGTTACATTGCTCAGGCGCTGGACATCGCCGACATTCTGGCCGCCGCCTATTTTCACGCGATGCGCTTTCGTCCCGAAGATCCGTCCTGGGAGGGACGAGATCGGTTCCTGCTTTCGAATGGGCATTATGCCATCGCACTCTATGCGGCATTGATCGAGGCAGGGATCATACCCGAAGCAGAGCTCGAAACCTATGGCAGTGACGAAAGCAGGCTGCCGATGTCGGGCATGGCCTCTTATACGCCGGGTATGGAGATGTCGGGTGGATCGCTTGGTCTGGGGCTCAGTATTGCCGTTGGTAGAGCGCTCGGCTTGAAGCGTAAAGGCTCCGACGCCCGGATCTTTATCCTGTTTTCCGACGGCGAACTCGATGAGGGCTCCGTCTGGGAGGCAATTATGTCCGCCGGCCACTTCAAACTCGACAACATGATTGCGATCGTCGATCTCAACAACCAGCAGGCGGACGGTCCTTCGACGGAAGTAATGGCTTTCGAGCCGCTGGTCGACAAGCTCAGGGCGTTCGGGTGGTTCGTGCAACGCATCGACGGCAATGACCTCGATGCCGTCGTGGCTGCCTTCGATGTCGCCAAGGATCATCCCGAGCCAAGGCCCCGCATCATTGTCGCCGACACGCTGATGGGCAAGGGGGTCCCGTTCCTCGAGCAGCGCGAGAAAAATCACTTCATTCGCATCGAACAGCACGAATGGCAGCTTGCTTTGAACGCGCTCGATGCGGGGAGACTCGCATGAAGCGCATCCATAAAACGCCTTCCGGCAAACCGCGCCTCACGACGTCCGCCATGATCGCGTCGATCGCGGCCGACGGACAGAAGACGAGGCCGGCGCCGTTCGGGCAGGCTCTGGTCGAACTGGCCCGAAAGCACTCCGAAGTTATTGGCATGACCGCCGACCTCGGTAAGTACACGGATCTCCACATCTTCGCGAAGGAGTTTCCCGACCGCTTTTACCAGATGGGGATGGCCGAGCAGCTCCTGTACGGCGCGGCCTCGGGACTGGCGGCCGAGGGCTTCACGCCCTTCGCGACGACCTACGCCGTCTTTGCGTCCCGCCGGGCCTACGATTTCATTCACCAGACGATCGCTGAAGAGGACCGCAATGTGAAGATCGTCTGTGCGTTGCCGGGCCTTACCTCCGGATACGGCCCAAGCCATCAAGCGACCGAAGATCTGGCGCTCTTCCGGGCGATGCCGAACATGACGGTGATCGATCCGTGCGACGCGCATGAGATCGAGCAGGTGGTGCCGGCCGTCGCGGTCCATCGCGGCCCGGTTTATATGCGGCTTCTACGCGGTCAGGTTCCGGTCGTCCTCGAAGAGTACGGTTATCAGTTCGAACTCGGCAAGGCGAAGCTGGTCCGGGATGGCAACGACGTTCTGATCATCTCCTCGGGCCTCATGACGATGCGTGCGCTGGAGGCCGCCCAGGAACTTGCGGACGACGGTGTGGATGTCAGCGTGCTGCATGTCCCGACCATCAAGCCGCTCGATTCCGAGACCATTCGTCGTGAGGCTGGCAAGTCCGGACGCCTGGTTGTCGTCGCCGAGAACCACACGGTCATCGGCGGCCTCGGCGAGGCCGTCGCCGGGCTCCTGATGCGTTCCGGCATTCATCCGACCTTTCGTCAGATCGGACTTCCCGACGAATTTCTGGATGCCGGAGCGCTTCCGACCTTGCACGACAAATACGGCATTTCAGCCGCTGCAGTGACAGCGCAGATCAAGGGATGGTTGTGATGCTGTGGCACCATAGCGTTTCGAACGAAATGGATTTCCGGTTCGTCTGAGACGGAGTTTCACCCTTTTACAGTGGGCATACCGTATCTATCTTCAATTCCTTGGTGATCCATTCCATGAAAACTCTCAGCGTCTGCCTTCTGAGGGCGAGACGCGGAAAAACCAGGAAGTGTCCCACGTAGCGTACATCCTGGGCTTTGCCAGCCAGGATGGGCACAAGCGAACCGTTGGCAATTTCTCTTTCCGCCAGCCGCGTTGACTCAAGCGCTATGCCAATGCCGCTGACTGCCGCGGAGATGGCGAGAAAGCTCCGGTCAAAGCGCATGCCATGGGGTGGCGAGGCCGTGAGCCCGTTTGCCGCAAACCAGTCCGGCCATCGAACCCTCTTGTTGTCGCTATCGATGAGAGCGTGCCTTAGCAGGTCATCCGGCTTGCGAATGAGACTCGCGAGCTTCGGTATGCAGAGCGGCGTCACGGTCTCTTCGCCAAGCGGAAGGATGATCACGCCTTCCTGGCTCGGCATGCCATAGACGATGTCGACATCGAATTCATCGTTCGCAAAACGCGTATAGTCGGTCCCGGCCGACAGACGGATTTCGATGTCTGGGTGGGTTGCCAGAAAGCCGGGAAGGCGCGGCGTCAGCCACTGTGCGGCAAAGCTTGGAGCCGAATGAACCCGGAGTACCTTTGGTCCACGCGTCGAGACAAGATCCATGCCGCGGCGCAGGTCGTCAAAGGCGGGTCCCACATGACGCATCAGGGCCGAGCCAGCAGTGCTCAGCCGTATCCGTCGGCCGTCGCGCTCGAACAGGGCGGTGCCCAGGCCCTGCTCCAGCTTGCGGATCGCATGACTGACCGCGCTTGGTGAAAGGTGCAATTCCGTGGCAGCCTCATAGAACGACCCGGTACGGGCGGCGGCCTCGAACGCGCGGAGCAGGGACAGGGAGGGCTGCATGCCATTGATGAACTGGATTCATGTGTAGTTGTAAAGATCGCATTTGCCCGAACCGTCGACAAGGCGGATCATCCCTGCAAACAAGACCGAAAAAATGAAGTTTGGGGAGGATCGCGGTGCTACTGCGCGGCAAAACAGCGGTCATTTCGGGCGCGGCCAGCCGGAGAGGGATCGGCCTGGCAACGGCAAAACTGTTTGCAGCCCATGGCGCAAAAGTGGCCATTCTCGACCTGGACTTGAACTCAGCACATGAAGCTGCAGCGCTGCTCGGCGAAGGGCATTTGGGCCTGCGTTGCGATGTGACGGACGCCGAAGCCTGCAATAGTTCTGCCGCTAAGGTGATCGAGAATTTCGGCAGCATTGATATTCTAGTAAACAATGCCGGCATCACCCAGCCTGTGAAGACCCTGGAGATTGATGCCAAGAGCTGGCAGCGCATCGTCGACGTAAACCTCAAGGGCGTGCTGCTGCTCAGCCAGGCCGTGATCCCGCACATGAGAAGCCGGGGCGGCGGTTCCATCGCGTGCATGTCCTCCGTTTCCGCCCAGCGCGGCGGCGGCATCTTCGGCGGCCCCCACTATTCGGCGGCCAAGGCAGGTGTGCTGGGCCTCGCCAAGGCGATGGCGCGCGAGTTCGGTCCGGATGGCATTCGCGTCAACTGCGTCACCCCTGGTCTTGTTGAGACGGACATTACGGGCGACAAACTTACTCCGGCCATGAAGGGTGAAATCATCAAGGGTATCCCGCTGGGGCGCCTCGGCGCGGCAGCGGATGTGGCTAACATCTATCTGTTTCTCGCATCGGATCTCTCCGCCTACGTCACCGGCGCGGTGATTGACGTAAACGGAGGAATGCTGATCCACTAAAGTCTGAAAAGCAGCATCAAGTGCAGCAGCCCGGGCTCGCGTTCGAGCAGGTTTCGCGAGATGCAAAAACGGGAGGAAGGAATGTTGAATAGAAGAGAGTTACTGGGTGCAGCGTCATTTCTTGCGCTCTCGCCCGGCGCCGCCTGGGCACAGGCCAAGAACGCGGCCGATGTCGCTGTCGAGGCTGCCAAGAAATATGCTGGCACTGAAATCTCCATCGTGTGGGAAGCGGGGCTCCAATCTCTCGATCCGCTGAACTATTCGGGGCCGAAGTGGGAAAAACTCACCGGAATCAAGGTCAAGGTCGTCGAAGTGCCGACCGACCAGATGTTCACCAAGATCATGCAGGACTTCCGCTCCGGTGCCGGCGCTTATGATGCGCTGAACGTCATCCCCTCCTGGATGCCGGATCTGGTGCGGGCCGGGGCGCTGGAAAACCTCGATCCGTTGGTCGACAAGTTCGGCTACCGTGATGAATTGAAGGACATCGCGCCCGCCTATCGCGATAATCAGATGACCGTCGGCGGCAAGATCTACGGCTTCCCCGATGATGGCGACGTCATGATCCTTTACTATCGCAAGGACATTTTCGAAGATCCGAAAATGATGGAGGAATTCAAGGCGAAGCATGACTATGGCCTGGCCCCGCCAAAGGACTGGAAGCAGTTCTCCGAAATCGGCCAGTTCATCACCGACAAGATGGCGCCGAAAACCTATGGCGCCGGCTTCTTCCGGACGGCACCCTATCCGCAATACATGTTCCAGGAACGTTTCCGCATGGAAGGCGGCAAGTTCTTCGATGCCGAAACCATGAAATCGACCGTCAATAGCGACGTCGGCCTCAAGGTTTTCAAGAGCATGCTGGCGGAAAACAAGTTCATGCCGCCAGGCGTGGAACAGTGGAATTTCGTCGATAATCTTGCCAACTTCCTGCAGGGCACCACCGCCATGACGATCTCCTGGCCGCCCTATGGTCGCTGGGCCGCGGGTTATGGTTCGGGCGAAGAAGCGCTGAACTGGGTGCCGAAGTCCCAAGTGGCAGGCAAGGTAGGATATGCCCTGAATCCGCTTGGCCGCGATGAATTGGGCGTGGGCTTTGCTCTCGCGGTCTCGACGACCAGCAAGAAGAAGGAAGCCGCCTATCTGTTCATCCAGTGGCTGAACAGCAAACAGATCAGCCTCGAACGGGTGCAATTGCCCTACACGCTGCGCGATCCGTTCCGCACATCGCATTACGAAAGCCCGGAATATCGCAAGCTGTGGCCGGATGCACCGGCGTATCTCGACACGATCAAGAAGGCGGGCGAAACGGGCCTGCTTGACCTCTCGCTCCTGCAGCAGGACAAGTATGACGAGGCAATGAGTAAGGCGATCAGCAGCCTGTGGACCGGCGAAGACCCCAAGGCCATCCTTGACCGCATGGCCTCGCAATTCGATGCGATCACAGAAAAGGTCGGCGTCGACAAACAGAAGGAAGTCTATAAGGCTTGGGCTTCCAAGCCAGGCGCCTATCCCAAGGTCTGACGGAAACCTTAAGCGGAGGACTGCCCGGCGCAGTCCTCCGCTGTTTGGCGCACATGCTCATGATTCAAAACCCCGCACTGTCGCACCGCCTTTCGGTGTTCTCGGACAGGAATTTCAAATATCTGATGATTGCGCCAGCAATCCTGATCCTGCTGCTCGTCGGGCTGTTCCCGCTCATCTATTCGCTGGTCGTCAGCTTCCAGAACATCACGATGACGGACGTAGACACGTCCTTCGCGGGCCTGCTGAACTACGAGCAGCTGTTCAAGGACCTGCGGCTGTGGCAGGCCCTGGGTCACACCGCCCTCATCACCGCCATTGCGCTGCCGCTCGAACTGATTTTCGGGTTTCTGCTCGCCCAGCTCTTTCTTGAGAAAATGCCAGGCCGCCAGGTTTTCGTGGCGTTGCTGGTTTTACCGACCGTGCTTTCGCCGATTGTCGCGGGCGCTACCTGGCGGCTGATGTTTGACGTACGCTTTGGCCCGATCGGCCAGATCCTCAGCTTCCTCGCCGGAACGCCCGTCAACATTCTGTGGACGGTCAATCCAAATTATGTCTATCCCGCCATCATCATTTGCGAAGTATGGCAATGGACACCCTTCATGTTCCTTCTGCTGCTGGCCGCTCTTTCAAATGTAGATCAGTCGCAGCTAGAGGCCGCGGAGCTGGATGGCGCCTCCTATTGGAGCGTGCTGCGGCAGATCGTGCTTCCGGCCATCGGGCCGGTGGTGGCGATTGCTGTTCTCATCCGCGGCCTCGATCTGTTCCGGGTGTTCGACATCATCTGGGCGCTCACCGAAGGTGGGCCCGGATCGATGACCGAGACGATTTCGCTCTACACCTACGTGATCGGCTTTGTTCAGTTTGACACCAGCTACACCGCCGCTGTCGCCTTCCTCGTGGTGGCCATTCTCTCCATCATCGTCACCTATGCCCTGCGGCGCACAGAGTTGGTGCGATGAGAGTGGCCGGCACAAGGCACAAGCGTGGCAAGCTGGTCCTGCGCCTCGCCGTTGCCACCGCCGTCACGCTGATGTTTCTGTTCCCGGTCTATTGGCTGTTCATGATCTCGTTCAAGACGCCGGACGAGATTTTCCATGTGCCGCCGCTTTGGGTGCCGGGAAAAATCCAGTTCAGCAACTATTGGGTGCTGTTCAGGGATGGTGACGTCGTTGCTATCTGGAACAGCCTGGTGGTGGCGGGCATCAGCTCCGCAATGGCCATGCTTCTGGGTACGTTCTGCGCCTATAGTCTGGCGCGCTTCAATACCGGTGGCGACAATCTCGCGATGTGGATCATCTCGCAGCGCATGATCCCGCCCATCGCCGTCGTGTTTCCGATCTTCCTGATCTACGTCTATTTCGGCATGGTGGATACCTATGCGGGATTGATTCTGCTCTACACCGCCTTCAACCTGCCTTATGTGATCTGGATGATGCGCGGCTACATCGTCGATATTCCGCTCGAGCTCGAAGAGAGCGCGCTGGTTGACGGCTGTACGCGCTGGCAGACCTTCTGGCGGGTCGTGTTCCCAATGGCGCGCTCAGGCCTGATGGCAACGGCGGTTTTCACGTTCGTATTCGCATGGAATGATTTTCTCTTTGCGCTGATTCTCACTCGCACCGAGGTCATCACGTTCCCCGTCATGCTCACCCACTACTTTGGCGGACAATCGAATTTCTGGTCAAAGATCGCGGCCATGTCGGTGCTGGGGACCTTCCCCATTTTCATCGCCGTAACGCTGATGCAGCGCTATCTGGTGCGCGGCATTTCTCTTGGTGCTGTCAAAGGGTAGGGAGACGGCGGGTGGCGGAAGTCAGGATTTCGGGGCTGCACAAATATTATGGTCCCGTGCATGCGCTGAAAGGACTTGATCTCACCGTGGCGGACGGCGAGTTTGCAGTCTTCGTCGGGCCTTCAGGCTGCGGCAAGAGCACGCTTCTGCGCACGATTGCCGGCCTTGAGGAACAGGACGGCGGCGAGATCAGGATTGGCGGGCAAGTGGTCAATGACATGCGGCCTCGTGACCGCAATATCGCAATGGTTTTTCAGAACTACGCGCTGTATCCGTATCTGACGGTTTACGACAATATCGCCTTCGGGCTCAGGGCGCGGAAAGTTGGCGAGGCGGAAATCAAGAAGCGCGTCGACGATGCGGCAGGAATGTTGGGCATCGGGGCGCTTCTGGAGCGTTTCCCGCGTCAGTTGTCAGGCGGCCAGCGTCAGCGCGTGGCCATCGGTCGGGCCATCGTTAGAAGGGCGCAATTGTTCTTGTTTGACGAGCCCCTGTCGAACCTCGATGCGAAGCTGCGTGACGAGATGCGCGGCGAAATAAAGCGCCTGCACAGAAACATCTCCACCACCATGATCTATGTGACGCATGACCAGGTCGAGGCCATGACTCTTGCCGACCGGATCGTGCTGCTGCGTGATGGCAGGATCGAACAGCAGGGCTCGCCGCTTGAATTGTTTGAAAGGCCGGCGACAGGCTTTGTCGCGAGCTTTCTAGGGTCTCCGTCAATCAATCTCATTCCGGCAAGACTTGTAAAGCGTGGCGAGGCTGTCGCGGTCCTGCTCGAGAGCGGCGAAGTGCTGGAGTTGCCCGACGAACGCGCCCGGGGTCTCGCAAGGTATGTAGAAAGCGCCGTCATATTCGGCATCAGGCCGCAGCATTTAAGCCGTGCAAGCCGTGGGACAGCGCCTACCGGTAGCGCGCGCGTCACAGCAACGGCAGACCTGATCCAGCCCACCGGCACGCGCACCTACGTGACGTCGCGGATCGGCGGCGTGCCTGTGACGGCTGAGTTGGATGCCCACGATGTTCATGAGCAGGGCATTGCGTTCGACTACGCGGTTGACATGAGCCGTTGCCTGCTCATTGACCCCGCCACCGACAAGGTGATTTGAAATGGTCGGGCAGCAATCGGATCTGGGGCTTGAACCGGCGTTCCTGTCAAAATATGCCAAGCGACTCGCCTTGCAAGGGAGCACAGCCTTTCGAAGGCTGTCGTCAGCCGCATTTCGTCAAGCAGATTATTTGGTAGTGGAGGGAGGATCATCATGTCTTCAGGCATTTTCGCTGTGAACATTGGCGCGCCGGAAGGCCCGGTCACGTTGCCGGACGGTTCCATGTATGTGACGGAGATGTCGAACGCGACGCTGAACGTCACCAAGCTCAACCCAAGAGGTGAGCGCCATGTGATCAAGAAGACCGGTGGTCGTCCCAACGGACTCGCGATCGATGGAGGCGGATTAATCTGGATTGCCGAGGCAGGTCTTCGCGCACTGATCTGCATCGATCCGGATGGCCGCGAGGTGAAGCGACTGGAAGGTGACGACACACACGGCCGCTTCTATTTCCCCAACGACCTTGTTTTTGGGCCGGATGAGAACCTTTACATGACCGACTCTGGCATGGCGCTGGCCGACTTTCTCGATGGGCAGAACTTTGCCGAGGGGTTCATGGACCTTGCTTGGGATGGACGGGTTTATCAAATCAATCCCAAGACCATGACAATCGTTCGTCTGCTCGACAGCAAGATTCGCTTCACGAATGGTATCGCTTTCGGGCCCGACAATGTGCTCTATGCCAATGCATCCTTCACGGGAGAAATTTACCGCTATGACGTGTTCGGCGCGAAGGAGCCGAAACGCGAACTGTTCGGGAATGTTTTACAGCCGGACAACCAGACAGGCTTCAAAGGGCCTGACGGCATGAAATTCGGTCTGGATGGCAGGCTTTACTGTGCTGTCTACGGCCAGCAGAACGTCACCGTCCTCGACAAGGATGGCAAGGTAGCTGATCGGCTGAAGCTTGACGGAGCCTGTCCGACAAACCTTGCCTTTGCGCGCAAAGGCCAAAAGATCCTGGTGACAGAAGTATCAAAAGGTCAGGTCGAGAGTATTGACGTGCCTTGCGATGGGGTGCCGTTATTCTACCCAAAAACCACCTGAGAATGTATCCCTACGCCGCATCTGCCCGTGCGCACCGACGACCCGCTGCTAGAGCGGGTGTTGATATTCGGTTTTGTTCAGAGCCTGCCGGGTCGTTCGAGCATTGCGACGACGGAAATCTGCAAGCGTGTGTCCGATGAATCGCTTGGAATGACCCTTGAGTGAGCCGACGTCCCGCGCAATTTGGCCGCCTGGTTCTGCTGGCTAATGGCGTCGATCGGAAAAGAAAAGATGACATTCCCGAGTGTCTGAACCGGGGGCGACCGAAACGACAGGAACACCGCGTATCCTGGCAATAGCTTCCCGTAGACCGCGCCGGCTGCTATCCTCCGGTCGTTTCAGTTTTCATTTAGGGAAAGTGTCAACGGAGGACGCCATGGAAGTGCAGCCTTTACGACAACGTGAAAACCGCAACCCGCGCACGATCGAGGAAGGGCGCTTCCTTGTTAAACAGGTCGAGTCCCTGTTCATGCCCTGGAATATCGACGCCTTGGTGGATGGCTTCACAGAAGATTGCACGGTGCGCTTTGGCACTGTGCCGGAATTCCACGGACGTACGGCGCTACGCGAGTTTTTCACCGCCAGGAGCGCCAAACAGAAGGACTATCGGTTGCGCAAGCATTTTCGCGCTTTGGTGGGCGACACCATGACGAATGTGTGGGATGGAGAATGGCAAGACGCAGCGACTGGCGCGTCAATGAAGGGTTTTGGCGTCGAACTCTGGGTCTTGCGCGACGGAAAGATCGCGGTCTGGGAGGCCGCATTCAACGTTGCGCGTGCCGACCAGGCTGGCGGCGTAGCCGAGATGCTTCGCTAGGCGGCGTCACGGGTAGCGCGCTCGAAAAGATGTCGATTTTTCGTGCCTTCGGGATGAAGTACATCTCGGTCGTTGCGGAACCCCCAGGGCTCGATCGACCGTAAATCGGCGGACGCAAGACACCCCTGCGAGCCAAGCCGATAGCCATCGTAAGCGACAAGTCACAAATCATCCGTACCGCAGGACGCTAACATGAAGACGGCCAACGAGATTGCGCGAGGTGGGGAATTGGTCGCATGAGATATGGCCGAAGCCGAGCCATGCCTTTAGGCATCTTGGCCCTCGTTCTCGGCCTGGTCGCTTGTCTCCATCTTGCGTTCTGGGCTCTGAAAAATCCGGCGACGACGGCAGCGTCCGTCGAGGACAGGCTGGCGAGCGTTTCGTACAATCGTTTCGT
>JAJYAH010000690.1 GCA_021779635.1 Pseudomonadota bacterium
TTCGTTTGCCAAGTCGCAGCTTAGCGTCGAACGCGGCTGTGTCGACGAGGATCGCATCAGCCCCCCAAAACAAGGAAAAGACATCGACTCCGGCAAGCGATGTATTGCGCGATGCGAAGGATGCTAGGTTAGAAGGCCTCGGTCGGATCCACGATTCATCCCACCGCCGCCCTTGCTCTTCAACCGTACAGTGCGTCGTCCTGAGTTGCGCAAGATCGTGCCGTTGGCCAACACGACTGTCTATGAAATGGAGCAACATGGGTAATTCCCCCGACGCTTCTTTCTAACGTCCCGAAGCGTCGTTTGGGATCTGGCAGAGGTCGAGCCCAACCAGAAACCCACACCACTTCCTGGAACAACCCAACGTCCCGATCCCGCAAGGGAGACACAGCGTAGTGCAGCGCAGATTCAGGTTGTTCATTCGATCCGGCGCATATGGCACCATGCGGCCATGGGACACCCTCGCAAATCACGCGTACACGATTCGACGAATGGAGCAGTGGCAGGCGGATGGTCCGACAAGGACGCGAGTGACAATCCGATTGACCCCCGTGTCTTCGGTCTTGCGAAGGCAGCTTACGGGGTCGGGGAGACACTTGACTTGCTCAGTATCGGTCGCACTTCGCTCTACGCAGCGGTCAAACGAGGTGACCTCAAACGCGTTAAGTTCGGCAAGAAGACGTTGTTTTACGCTAGCGACCTTGCCTCGTTTCTTACACGGCTCAGCCGCTTGAGCGAAGCTAATGTGCAACGCGTCGGTCGCGGGCCCACGGTATCGAAAGATACGGAGCAAGGCTAAAGCAGCAATTTCATTGGATACGATTTCGGCAATACAGGCTTATTCCAGGTGCTGCTAGCTGACAGACTATTGGCCAGTTAGTTCGCTCAGGCTAACCTTAAAATGCCTACAAAACTGATCCACTTTCGACCGACTGGACGCGTTTGCGCTAAACCATGGAGGCTTCCCGTGCTGAAACACTATCGGCCATTCTGTTTCAGGCGAGGCAGCTATGCGCGAGCATGCCCACGCCGGAATGAGCCTTTACGGTTCAACCGGCAGCCGGAAATATCTCAACGCCGCTGAGCGTCGGCGCTTCATCAAGGCGGCGCGCCGCGCGCCCTTGGACGTGCAACTCTTTTGTCTCGTGCTGAGTTTGAGCGGTGGCCGGATTTCCGAAATCCTGGCGCTTACACCCGCAGCGATCGACATCGACAGCGGCGTCGCCAACATCACCACCTTGAAGCGCCGCAAGCGTGGCATTGTCCGGCAGGTGCCCTTGCCTCGCGGCGTACTCGACGAACTCAATCACGTCTTTCATCTACGCCGACGCCAACGCGATCCAGATTCTGCCCACGGCAGGATCTGGCGTTGGAGCCGCACCACCGCCTGGCGCCGCATCAAGGAAGTCATGGCGGCTGCCAACATCAGCGGCACGCCCGCGATGCCGAAGGGCTTACGTCACGGGTTTGGCGTTAACGCGTTTCAGTCATCGGTCCCGCCACATCTCGTCCAGCGCTGGCTTGGTCATGCCTCGTTACGCACCACAGCTATTTATGGCGACGTAACAGGTCCAGAGGAACGCGCGTTCGCGGCAAGGATGTGGAAATAAGAGCTGACGGCATGTCTGCGATTTCATAGCCGCCGGTTTAGGACTTTGCCGATCTCATCGACCGTCGCCGAGATGGCGCGAAACGCCCGGTCAGGGTCTCCTAAATCAACGTAGTTACGGCCGCCATAGCGAAAAGAATGACCCTTGTGGTCGTCTCGGTAATCGTCAATCACAGCGACAATATGCGAATTTGCGAGTTGTAGTCCCGCCGTCATGGCAAGGGCGTGCAGCTCCTTTAGGTCGTGTCGCACGTTAGCCAGCTTGAGCGTTTTCTCGGGCGTGCCCGCGTCAACGAGATATGCCTTCAATGCCAGCTCCAACGCAAACAGCAATAATGTCAGCCGGGGTATCTCATCGCCGGCCAATTGAAGCCGGGACGCGGCGCGGACATACATTCCCGCCGTCATGAAATATGAGCCTGCCAGCTCATTGACATACGCCTGCTGTACGTTCGAGGAGAAATGGTGCGAAGTGTCAGCCATCATAAGCACCTCCCTAGTAGCATCGGCTGTCGATGCGGAGCTTTTTCCTGAACACCCTAGAACACCTACTCGACAACGATCCGAAGTTCAAAGTTTTGAGACGGGGAAATAAGGATCAGCGTCGAGATTTAGGGCTCTTACTTTCGCCTTGAGCAGTCGCCGCAGATCGATTGTGTTGGCAAGCACCGTTCGGAGATCATACCCCTCCATCAGAATGATGCATTTGTCCGGATTTTGCTTCATGGCGGGCACGACGTTTTCTGACCAACCGTTGATGGAAAGAAAAAGTCCCATCGTTTGCTTTCCGGAACGCCCGATCTGGCCGTAGAGACCATCGAGCTCGCGGATGTTCGCTAACCTCGCGCGCCACCGGCACTCCACTATGTAGTGCCACCCGTCCAATTCGAACGCCCCATCTATTTGCTCGGCACCCGCATTACGTTGAAAGGAGCGAACAACGGGTATCCCGTGAATGACAAACAGGCGGTTGAGAAGGTCCTGAAGCAGATAGCCCCGCGATTGGGGGTCATCACCGTCGGTTGAGGCTTGGTCGAACTGAGCAAGCAACAATTCGGTTTCTCTACGTTGCATCAAATCGCGGTCCGCTTTCTGTTGCTCCGCTCGTTCGCGCGTGGCCCTTTCGTGTTCGGTCCTTTCACGCTCGTCTGCTTCGGCCAACACTCCGACCAGTTCTCGCGCCTTTTGCACGACGGCGCGAGCTTTGTATTCATCCAGCGCCAAGTCGTATGCAGTCCAGCCTGCGGCAATTCCGAGCAGCGCCCGGACTGTTGCCCCATCCTTGCCTTCTCGTTCCAATTCATCGAGGATCAACGCTCCGGCTTGGCGTTTGGTCAGCGCATCGCCGGTGGTCGCGTCACGTCCTTTTAGGAATTGCCTTATCAAAGGATCGGGAATGCCCGCCGGTCGAAGCAATCGGTCGGCTGCAATCTTTTTCACGTTTACAAGAGTCGCCATCGATTCCAACGCGAGCTTGCGCGCATCGACATTGACGGGATGATTGTTGTCACTGTCCGGCATTGGAAATCTGCTCGGGAAATAACCCCGGCATCCAGCGGGAGGCGAGGGCAGCGGGGAACGCCAGCGTGAGAGGATCGCGCGGTCCCTTTGAGGACAGAACGCCACGATCAAGCAGCGCAGAGACAATGCGGCGCGCGTGTCGGGAAGTCAGACCGAGGATGCCTGCAACATCCCCGCGCGGTAATTCTCCGCGATAGAGCACGGCTTCGATGACCGCCCCCGCTTTGGCCGGGAGCTTATCGAGACGAGCTTCCTCTTCGACCCAGAGGAGAATGCGCGTGCGCAGATGGTCCGGTTGCACGAGCCCTTCCATAAATTTTACTTGGTCGAGACAGATTTCAAGGAAGAAGCGCGTAAAGGAAGCCAGAGCCTCTTCACTTAGATTACCTCGTCCATCAAGATCGTTGCGACGCTGTAGATCGCAAGAGGCAAGATGTCCCTTGTAGGCGTCCACGTTACGAGCGAGGCCGCGCGATACAGACCAGATGCCGCCGGTATCGAGCGCGTCCAACAACATGCAATGCGACATCAGCCGGGTTACGCGACCGTTGCCGTCGAGAAACGGATGTATCCACAAGAGGCGGTGGTGTGCTGCCGCCGACGCAAGAATAGCGTCTGTCTTGCCGACGCCCCTGTAGATGCTTTCAAAGTGCGCCAGGAAGCGAGGGATGGCACCTGGGCTTATCGCAATATGCTGTCCCACCTTGACATCGCGGCTGCGCAGTTCGCCCGGAACGACGCGCAAGCGCTCATGCATGTCGGGCTCTTCGACCCACAGCATGTCGTCCGGAAGCAGTTCACAGAAGCGCCGATGAATTTCAAGCAAGCCCTCCGAAGTGGTGGAGCGGCCACGAAGATTGCCCGCATCGAGCCATTGCTGCACGGAGATATGAGCCTTAGCTTCGAGTTGAAGATCGCGTTTGGTACGATCCGTGCTGTAGTCGTTTTTCAGGGCACGCTCGATATCGACGGGATGTGTGTCGTGCCCTTCAATGAGGTTGCTGTAATAGCAGTTCATTGACCGCACGAGATCGGCGAGCGCCGTGCGGATACCGGGAGCTAGGCTGCTGCGGAATCCCGCAGCTTTCCCGGCAAGGTCAATCGCCAGATCGGTCAAAGTGCCCCGATGGCGTGAGTCCTCGGAGATAAGCAAAGGCCCCATTTGGGTGACGCTTTCACCCCGGTCAACGACCGTCTGAATGTCC
>JAJYAH010000691.1:0-3170 GCA_021779635.1 Pseudomonadota bacterium
GAATTCGATCAGGGTGACGAAGAGCTGGATCGCCAGGATGAAAAAGGCGAGCAGCACCATCACCCAGGCAAACAGCAGCACCATGATCTGGATGAAATTCTCGAAGAAGGAGATGTAGCCCATCAGGGCGGAGATCGAATCCAGCAGCGGCCGGCTGGCGTCGAGCCCGACCTGGGCGACGCGGCCGGGGCGCAGGAAGTCGGCGGCCGACAGACTCGATCCGGCGGCTTTCAGGCCGAGGCCCGAAAAGCTCTCGAAGACGATGCGAGCGAGGTTGTTCCAGTTGCCGATGAGATAAGCGAAGACACCGACGAACAGCGTCTTCTTCACCAACCGCGCGATGATGTCGTCATCGCCGCCCCATGACCAGAACAGCGCGGCCAGCGTGATATCGATGGCGATCAGCGTGGTGGCGACGAAGGCCACCTCGGGTTGAAGCAGCCCGAAGCCGCTGTCGATATATTGGGTGAAAACCCCAAGGAAACGATCGATGACGCCGGTGCCACCCATGGCTCACTCGCCTTCCAACGTTGGAATGGACGGCCAGCCCTGTGGCAGCCTACTTTTGTCTTTTCGCGGCCCGGGCGCCGGGAAACCGATGTTCGGCGCGCGGTCGTCCGGATGTGAAGCTGGAGTTGGAGTCTTGCTTTGTCCGAGGAATTGGCGGCGTTGCTCCGCCCAGATACGCCGGCACGCCTCAAGAGCGTCCGTCTGCTCTGGCGTTACCCTCCGGCATCGCGCCAGTTCGGCCGCCAGCGGGTCTACCTCCTGAGCCGAAGGCAACGCCGAGATTTGGTCTTCGTCACCGCGCAGCTTGATCGCGCAGGCCGCGACGACCAGAACCATCACTGCGACGCCTGCAACCATTGACAGTCGATCTAATCTGTCGCGCGCGCTCATGGATGAAACATCGTCACGGTGGTCGCCTGATAACCGGCGCCGGGGCTAAGAAAACGGCGGAGCTGTTCCCTGCCCTGGTCTTGCGCTGCGGCCTGCTGTGCGGCCTGAAGCGACTGCGCGCGGCCCTGGGCAGCCACAGTTGCGGTGAGATCGGCGAGTTGCTGCGCTTGCAGAGCGAGAAGCTGGTTGCCGGCTTGCGTTGCCTGAAGGCCGCCCGTTGCCGACTGGCTCGACGTCACCAAGGCAGACATCTGGATGCGGTTGGTGTCGAGGTTGCCGACCACGCCAGCCTGCACGCGCAGCGAATCCTGCAAGGCCGCGACGGAGTTCTGCCAACGCGCTTGCGCGTTTGATATCAGCGTCTGACTGGACTGGCTGGCGTTGGCGCCGCCGTAGGTGGTCTGGAACGCGTGATCGATCTGCTGGACGTTGAAGGCGATCCTCTCGGCTTGCGCGAGAAGCTGTTGCGTGCGCTGAATTGAGGATTGTAGCTGTTGCAGGGAGGAATATGGCAGGCTCGCGAGATTACGCGCCTGATTGATCAGCATCTGCGCCTGATTTTGCAGCGCGGTGATCTGGTTATTGATCTGCTGCAGCTCGCGCGCCGCGGTCAAGACATTCTGCGCGTAGTTGTTGGGGTCGAACACGATCGCCTGTGCCGACACTGGCGAGAAGAGTGGCGGTGCAGCGATGGCAAGCCACAGCGCGACGGCGCTCGCCGCCGCCAGATGACGGAGCCTGATCATGATGGTATCTCCAGGTTACGTAGGTCGGGGATGAGGTCGGCGGCCCAGCCGGCGCCGCGCAGGCGCAGCCAGGCGCCCAAGAAACCGTCACGCCCATGTTCGGCGAGCACGCGCGCGATTCCGGCTTGATCGGTCTTGGAGGACGCCGCACAGAAGGCGAGCGCGACCTCGCCAAGGCCGAGCTCGAACAGCCGGTTGCCACGTCGCGACTGGCAATAATAGTCGCGCTTCGCCGTGGCACGTGCCAAAATCTCGATCTGCCGGTCGTTGAGGCCGAAGCGACGATAGATGGCCGATATCTGCGGCTCGATCGCGCGCTCGTTCGGCAGCAGGAGCCGCGTCTGACAGCTTTCGATGATGGCCGGCGCAATGCCTGAACTATCGATGTCGGAGAGCGATTGGGTGGCGAAGACGACGGAGGCGTTCTTCTTCCGCAGCGTCTTCAACCACTCCCGCACTTGGCCGGCAAAGCCCTCGTCGTCCAGCGCAAGCCAGCCTTCGTCGATGATCAGCAGCGTCGGCCGGCCGTCGAGGCGGTCTTCGATGCGATGAAAGAGATAGGCGAGTACGGCCGGTGCGGCTCCGGTCCCGATCAGCCCCTCCGTCTCGAACACCTGCACCGAGGCGTCGCCAAGCCGCTCGGTCTCGGCGTCGAGCAAACGACCTGAGGGGCCGCCAATGCAATAGGGTTGCAGCGCGCGCTTGAGGGCTTGGGATTGCAGCAGTACGGACAGGCCGGTGAGCGTGCGCTCCGTAACCGGCGCTGAGGCGAGCGAGGTCAGCGCCGACCAGAGATGCTCCTTCACCTCTGGCGTGATGATGATGCCCTCGCGCGTCAGGATATTGATGATCCAATCCGCGGCCCAGGCGCGCTCGGGAACGTCATGAATGCGCGACAGCGGCTGTAGCGACACGGAAGCCGACGCGCCTTCGGTCAGATATCCGCCGAGATCATGCCAGTCGCCGCCCATGGCCAGCGCCGCGGCGCGGATCGAACCGCCGAAGTCGAAAGCAAAAATCTGATTGTGCGGATAGCGCCGGAATTGCAGCGCCATCAGCGCCAGTAGCACCGACTTGCCGGCGCCGGTCGGACCGACGACAAGGGTGTGGCCGACATCGCCGACATGGAGCGAGAAGCGGAACGGTGTCGCGCCCTCGGTCTTGCCGAAGAACAGCGGCGGCGCGCCCAAATGCTCGTCTCGCGCAGGGCCTGCCCAGACCGCCGACAACGGGATCATATGCGCGAGATTGAGCGTCGAGACCGGCGGCTGACGGACATTGGCGTAGACATGGCCGGGCAGCGACCCCAGCCAAGCTTCGACCGCATTTACTGTCTCCACCATTGACGTGAAATCGCGGCCCTGGATCACCTTCTCGACCAGACGCAGCTTCTCACCGGCAATGCGGGGGTCATCGTCCCACACCGTTACGGTGGCCGTGACAAACGCTTGGCCAATCGCGTCGGATCCGAGCTCCTGCAGCGCCGCGTCGGCATCCATCGCCTTGTTACAAGGCGATGGACGC
>JAJYAH010000691.1:3180-4327 GCA_021779635.1 Pseudomonadota bacterium
CCGGATTTTTGTCCTCAACCTCGTTGCATCGGTCTTGTCGAGCATGATCGCCCGCGTCGACCAGCGGTATGGGAAGGCCAACCGGTTGAGCTCGTCCAGAATCCCGGGAGTCGTGACGGTCGGAAATCCGACAACCGTCAGGACCCTCAGATGCGAATCGCCAAGCATCGGCTCCAGCCCGCCGGTCAACGGCTGGTCCGCCAGAACCGCATCGAGATACATCGGTATCTCCGGCACGCGAACACGCTGACGCTTGGTCGAAACGGTCGAATGCAGATAGGTCAGCGTTTCCTCGTCATCGATCCATTTGAGTTCGGGCATAAAGCCCTCGACAAGCCCAAGCACGCGGTCGGTACGGTCGACGAATCCATGTTGCACTTGCCGAGCATCCGCGTCTTGCCGGCGATCGCGTCCCTCGTAGAGAAACCCTTCCGCGCGCGCGGTGTCTTCTGGCGGCGGCAAATAGAGAAAGGTCAGGAAATAGTTGGACTCGTAATGCGCCCCCTCCTCCTCGAATTGCGCGCGACGCTCAACGTCGACCAGGGCTGACGCCACATCTGGAAAATGACCCTCGGGATATTTGTTGGCGGGGTAGCGCTGCGCCTCGACAAAGACCGCCCAGCCCGAACCGAGCCGACGCAACGCGTTGTTCAGTCGACCGGCGACGCCGACGAGTTCCGCCGGCACTGCCGAATCCAGATCCGGCCCACGAAACCTTGCCGTGCGCTGAAACGAGCCATCCTTGTTGAGAACGATGCCTTCGTCGACCAAAGCGGCCCAGGGCAGAAAATCCACCAGATGCGATATGGATCGACGATACTCAGTGAGGTTCATCATGCGCGTGCCTCAAACGGAGAGATGGCCGGGGATGCGCAGATGGCGGCGCACCACGTCGACGAACAGCGGATCGCGCTTGGCGGCCCAGACCGCGGCAGCCTGACCGAGAATCCCGAGCAAGAGACCGGCGAGCCACAGCCTTAAGCCCAGACCGAGCGCCGCCGCCAAGGTGCCGTTGAGGATGGCGACCGCACGCGGCGCGCCGCCAAGCAAGATGTGTTCGGTGAGCGCGCGATGAACGGGTGCTGCAAATCCGGGGATCCCTTCCTCCATCAGACCAGCGCTCCGCCGCCAAAGGAGAAGAACGAGA
>JAJYAH010000692.1 GCA_021779635.1 Pseudomonadota bacterium
AGAATGTCAGCTTTGGACCGCGGCAGCGCCAACTGCCGCGCGAGGAGATCGAGAAAACGACGGACGAGTTCGTCAGGATGGTCGGACTCGAACGCTTTGCGGACCGCTACCCCAACCAGTTGTCGGGCGGAATGAAGCAGCGCGTCGCGATCGCCCGGGTGCTTGCCAACAATGCCAACATCCTGTTGATGGACGAGCCCTTCGGCGCGCTCGACGCGCTGACCCGCGAGCAGCTTCAGAACGAACTGTTGCAGATATGGAATCGCACCGGCGTCACCACCATTTTCGTCACCCATTCGGTCGAGGAAGCCGTACTGCTGGCGGATCGAGTGCTTGTGATGAGCGCCGGGCCGGGGCGGATCGACAGCGATTTCCGCATCGACCTTGCCCGGCCACGTGACGTGTCTTCGCCGGAATTCAACGCGCTTCGGCGTGACATCGCGCGCCGACTCACCAGCCATCTCGCGCTCGCGCGAGCCTGACACCTGATTGCACGATTGCCCAAATGATACAGGACTTTCCGACATGAACAATCCGACTGCACGATCCGCACCAGAGCCCCGCGCCGGGGTTCTTGAGCTTCTGCGCCGCTTCAAGGACGATCAGACCCTTGCGGATCATTACGCCGCGGCCTGCCTGGAGAAGGCAAAGGCAGTGGAACCCGTGCTCAGGGCATTTGAATATCTTCCGGTCGATGTTACGCGCCGGTCGGGCCCGCTGTCGGGCATTCCCGTAGCCATCAAGGATATCATCGCCACCTCGGATATGCCGACCACCAACGGATCGCCGATCTACCGGGATCACATTCCGGAGCGAGACGCCTGGGTCGTCGAGCGCCTGCGCAATCTCGGCGCCACGATCTTCGGCAAGACGGTATCGACGGAGTTCGCCTGGCGTCATCCCGGACCGACCACCAATCCCTGGAACTCCAGGCATACCCCCGGCGGCTCGTCGTCGGGCTCGGCGGCGGCCGTCGCCGCCGGTATCGTCCCGTTGGCGCTGGGCACACAGACGCTGGGCTCGGTGATCCGGCCCGCGGCATTCAATGGCGTTGTTGGCCTCAAGCCAAGTTTCGGCGCGATCCCTCGCGCGGGCGTGCATCCCTTGAGCCCTTCGCTCGATCACGTCGGCTTCTTCGCCCGGCGCGTGGACGACGTCGCCTTTGCGCTCTCTCTGCTTGCCGCCTCAAGCGACGTCGATCCGCATGGCCGCCCCCTTCCCCGCTTTCACGTCGACGCCGATCAAGGCGTGCCGCCGCTGGAGAAACCGCGCCTTCGGATCGTGCGATTCGAAAAATGGTCACGCGTCGAGCCCGAACAGCAGAAGGTGTTCGAAGCGGCGGTCGCAAAGCTGCGCGAGGCGGGTGCCGTTGTCGAAGAGCGCGAGTGGGACGAACTCGATTCCAATTGGCATGCCGTCAACACGATCATGTCGAGTGAAGCCGCACTGATCCTGGCGGATCTCGTCGAACGTTACCCCGACCGTACCAGCGATTTTCTGAAATCGGCCGTGGAAGCCGGCAAAGGCCATACCGCCTTTGCGTATCTTGGCGCCAAGGCAATCCAGGAAAAGCTGCGGTCAGCTTTCACCGATCAGATGTCCGGCTTCGACGCCGTGCTGACCGTGCCGGCGTTCGGCGAAGCACCGGAGGGCCTCAGCCACACGGGTGACCCGGCCTATTGCGCGCCGTGGACCCTGATCGGCGCGCCCGCGGTGTCGCTGCCGGCGGGATTTGGCAAAAAAGGCCTGCCGCTGGGGATCCAGCTCGTCGGCGCCTACCGGCACGACTATCGCCTGCTTCGCGTGGCGAAATGGGTCGAGGGCGCCTTGCGGTTCGATCCGGCCATCCCCTGAATCCAATCGGCCGGATGAGGTCTTGAAGTCAACTGCGCCCGCCGATGTTCCGGGCTTTTGCATCAAGTTGCTCTACGATACGCGGATTCAGGAGCACGGTGGCCGCGGCGGATATTTGTGACGAAGCAGCATGAAAACTGCAAGCCGGCACGTTGCTCCCCTGGGCCACCATCCCTCCCGTGCGATTGAAAGCTAACCTCTGCTCACGATGATCCCAAGAGCCACAAATACGCCTGCCGCAAGCGCGACCAGGCTGAATCTGCGCGGCTCGCGCTCCGCGCGCGGCAGCAGATGGGTCGCTCCCACATAGATCAATGCGCCGGCTGAGGCCGCAAGCAAAACGCCGAGCAGCGGCTGATCGATCTGACTCACGAGTGAATAGGATGCGACGGTACCGAGCGGCGTCGTCACCGCCGCCGCGACCAAGGCGAGCAGAAACGACCGGCGCTCTGAAAAGCCGCTGCGAAGCAGCAGCATATAGGTAACGACACCTTCGGGAAACTCGTGCAGCACCATCCCGGTTGCCACAAGCACACCAGTCAGCATGTTGATGTTGAATCCGACTGAATAGACGATGCCGTCAAGAAAGGAGTGGAAACCAATCCCGATGAGAGGAACGAGTCCCAGCGCATACTCGGCGGTCTCGGGCTTGTCGCAGACGTAGGCAGTGAGGAAGCGGTTGAAGACGAGCATGAACAGATAGCCCGCGAGCAGGCATGTCGGGGCCTGAGAATTCATGGCGAATGACGTGGGAACGATGTGCAGAAACGAAACGGCAATCAGCACGCCGGCGGCGAAACAGGCAAAATATGTAATATTCCGGCGCGCCCATCCCTCGAAGCAACGGATGGCAAGGATGCCGCTCATTGTCACGATTGCGGCGATCAGGCTGGCCGCGGATGCTATCAAGAAATTCTGCTGCATATTGCCTGCGACTTTTCACGTGGCCATCAGTTCGCGGAGCCAGTCGGCCCACTCTGTCAGAACTGCACAAAGTCGCAAAAATGGTCGGCGCCAATGTAGGCAATGCCATGCAACCGATTTGAGGCGCGACTTTTGTCTATTCCTGGCTTACGAAGGTTAGGTACATTAGCGAGAGATAGACAACCGGGATGACGGTTAGAACGCCGAGTTCGACAAAAGTTGGCGCGGGGCAGCCGACATAGAACATCTGGTAGCCGACGTACGTAATCGCGGCCAGAATAACAACAATGCCAATATACCATGGCATCAAGCGATTGCGGCGCACGAGTTGATTCATGACGGCGCTCCATCCAGGCTGCGTTATTTTATAAACATAGGCGCGGCCCGGCACGTCCCTTTGATGTGGATCAATACCCCGGCCTCGCCGCGAGGCCATGCAGCCTATGATGTTGCCACGGAGAGGACCATGACCGGTCGACGCCAAAAGCTACCGTCAGTCCCGAAAAGGTCCAATCGCTCATTACAGGACAAGAAGCATCTCGATGAACTCCTTGAGGAAGCTCTTGAAGAGACATTTCCCGCCAGCGACCCTCTCGCAATTCTCGAGCCCGCGCCCGGTCAGCGACGACCAGAGAACCCGAAAGAATAGCTTTCATTGACCACGAGACCATTAGCGAGGAGCAAGAAAATAATGTCCATCTGGTTGGTGAAAGCGATTTGGAACGAGGACGAGACCGAGTCCCGGGAGGAATGGGAAGTAAACGCCGAGACGGCGCATGAGGCGATCAAGGCAGTTACGACACGCATCCGTTTCCATCCGCATCACGTCGAAGCTAAGCTGCGCTCGCCGGAGGAACGGAGCGCCGTGCTGGACCTGCAGCCGGGCGAAGTGCGGCGTATTGCGTCGTGATGACGCTGGGCCGACTGCAGATCTCCAGGTTTGTAATTCGTTCCTCGCATGGTCGGACCGATGCAAGCTTCGACCCGCCGCACCATTGGAACCCAAATTCAGATGCTCCGCCTCGCGATATTGACGCCCTTCCGATTCCGTATCGCTCTCGCCATCGTGCTCGGGGCGGCCTTCGTATCACTCCAATTGGCGGCGACTGTCACGCCCCCGCCCCCGAACTCTCTCTCTTGGCAGCGTGACGGACGGCTTCACGTCTTTTTTCACCCCGATTGCCTGCATTGCCACCAAGCAATTCAATTCCTCAAAACACAGCCCGGCATCGATTTCGACCTGCACGACGCCTCCACATCTGCAAATGAAGCCCTCCTGCGCATGGTTGCAGAAGAGCACAGCATTCCAGAAGGAGCCTTAGGCGTCCCTTTTTTCGTACGCGGCTCGCGTTACCTGATCGGTTTCGAATCCGCGGAAACGACGGGTCGCGAGCTATTGGCGCTCGCTGCCGGCGAAACCGCGATCGCGCAACCCGATACCGAGGCGTCCCGGATAAGACTGCCGGTGCTCGGAGAGATCGACCCGTCCCGATATTCCCTGCTGGCGCTGACCGCGCTGATGGGACTTTCGGACGGATTCAATCCCT